>NZ_FLUY01000559.1 GCF_900092655.1 Candidatus Thiosymbion oneisti | reverse complement strand
TCCCTGTTTTCGTTCGCCCTCTCCCCAACCCCTCTCCCGCCGGGAGAGGGGCTTTGAGGCTTAACTTAATGGCATTGCCTGCGAGCTTTGCCCAACCTCCATGCTTTTATAAGATGTCGGTGGCGGTAACGGTGTACCATCGTTTTTCATGAGTTCTATCCATTCTTCTACGATCCTACAGAGATCCGCATAGACTTGTTCTTCATTCTCACCATGACAACAGGGACCGATAATACCCGGACATTGGCCCACAAAGCATTTATCTTCCTCGGACCACTCCACGATTTTTAGATAGCGAGCACTCTCTTTCATTGCTGTAATTCCTTGATCTTTTTTCTTACCTCACGTTCTTGATAGGGCTTCGCATCATCCCCTGAGTTCCCGGAGATAGTGATCCGAGAACCGGTTGGATGCTCAAGGTTGCGGTGACTTCCTTTACCCCCGCGGTTAATAAATCCGGCTCTTTCGAGATCACGGAGGAGTTCTCTTATCTTGCGAGGCATGTGGAGAAGGTAATTTGTGGTTCCGGGGATAATTTGCTTGTTTCATATTTGCGGGACCAAAACCGCAGCAACGAAATTTCCGATATGCTGAACATTCTAGGATAAGAACCGGAAATATTACACCGTCCTCAAAATTTCAGGATCTTATATCGATTCCCTGGCATCAGAAAGCAAATCTTTTTCAAATGCGGAAAAATCAAAATCTTCGAGATCCAGTCCTTTCAACACCCCCAATGCTTTATCCAAATCACCGTTCGGCTGCAGTATATTTTGTAGTTTCTTACCAAGTTGAATTGGCACACCATACTCCTCAAGTGCCATGATTGCCGGATCTAGGAACATATTTTCTATATTCGTCGCGAAATGGGAGAAATCACCAGGTTTTATCCCCTCTCTGGCAAACACATACTTCTGTATACGATGAAGGGCCATTAAATGCCTTGGGAATTGATAATTACCCCAACGACGAACAAAGTCCAGAACATTCTCTACCGCCTTATCAGGATTTTCTTCATGCTCCATCTCTATCAGTGCACCTATATCGGGATTCCAGCGTAACTGATTTATTTTGTATGCAAGCTGTTCCCCAGAGCTTACTCCAGCTATTCGGCGGTTTGATTTAACAAAATATTTCCAAATTAGTTCACAACAAACTTTTAAATCCTCGTATTTCGGAAGCCCAGACCAGCAGAGATGACTAGAATAATAATCAAGTTCCTTTGAAAGCGCAATCTGTGCTTCAGGCGGAATGCCGGAATTTGCCTTGATGATTGATAAGTCGAGGTTGTCTTGATGGAGAAATGGCGCTAATCTTTCTCTTGATTCATCTGCGAGATCTGCTTCATCCATCTGGATCAGCAAACTGTCGTCAGTGTCGTCGCCCTGTGTGTAAAAAGGAACATCTACCAAGGGAAGTTCTTCTTGAGGTGGTTCATCGAAGATATACACATTTCCTATAAAATGTTGGAACATACGTCCCGAGCGACCTTTTATATTGTTAAATGTAAAGAAATCGAACTTCTTTGTCGCTATTTTATTGTCGTAGATAATGACATTCTTTGCCTTAGTATTTACCCCCTCTATCAATGTCGATGTGCAGACGAGAAAACGAATACTTCCTTCGTTGAATGCTTTCACCATGTAATGAGCCAGCGATCGGGGTATCTTTCCATGATGTAAAGCAATACCACGTCTTAATCCATGCACCAATCGCCACCCAGAATGGAAATTATCAGCGATCCAATTGGCAGCATCAAATAGTTGAGGTGTTTCAGTGTTGATTTTTGATTGTTCTAGCAGACCAACTACATGATTTGCTCTTGCTGGTGATGAACAATAGATCAGTGTTGGCTCTGTCAAAGATGCACACAGATTGATTAGTTTTTCTTTTTTTCCCTTCTTGTTGTAGCTACTTATTTTGTGTGTTTCAGAGACAACTGTATTGTAGTCAGTACATATAAAGGTGGCCTCGAAATGATCTATGAATCCGGGTGAAATACCTTCGATATTAGGGCCAAGCAAATAAAACTGAGCTCTTGTCTTTAATAGTCGGTAGAACGCATGATTAAGAATGGTGCTGCGTTCTTTGTCCGTTTTTGGGTTCAGCTTATAAAACTCATCAATAACAAATAAATCAATATCAGGAAATTGTTCGTAGTCCACAACTCGCTCTTGAGTGAAAGTATAAATATTTCTTTCCCCAGGTTCTTGCGAGTGGTGAGTGATAATCTTGAAGTTGTCTCTAAACTTGGCGAAACGTCTACGGGTCTCATCAATCAGGGCTATTGTAGGCACTACAATAACAATGTTCTGATAATTTCCTGTAGCTATTAATGCATCAATTATCAAACTTTTACCAAAGCTCGTTGGCGCACTTAAGATAACATTCTTTCCAGACAGGAGTAGTCTATATACTTTTCCTTGGACACGGTGGAAAACTATGCCGTCCCGCTCCATATTCAGTGGCTTGTGGTATTCGTAAGCGATTTGGTCTTTTATGGATAGCGACTCCTCATCCATGTAGGGAAATAGGCCGGTTTCTCGGACAAGGGCATCAATTAAAACAGATGACTTCCCGAATAGAGCCTTGTGTTCCAGGGCTCTAAGAACAAGTTCTTGAACGGCAGTATCATTAGGGGATGAATTCCTTAGATCACAAATTGCTTTTGCAATTTGAAACGGCCGCTCAGGAATTGAATCCGGAGACTTCAGAATATCTCGAAGTTGATCGATGTTCATTATATATGCTTCCATGCATTGAGTTTATCGTCCAGACACGTTATAAGCTTTTCTTTCCTTTCTAACGGAACCAATATAAGATGTATAATGATTTCATTTGGTAATCCGGAGTCTAAGAATATTTTGTAGTGTTTTCCAAACTCGGCTTTAAGATGATTAGTATAATCATCGCATACGGAATTATGTTCACCAACCGTTCTACTCTCGTATGTTAGAAGGACGGGAATACACGCACGCTTAAAGACTTCATCGAGTGTAGTATTTCGATGGATCAAACGAAGTAGTTCTTCTGCGTGGGGCCATTTTTTATCAATTTTATTGCTTATTAGCGCAAATTCTTGTCGTAGGTAGTCGGTATCAGTATGTAATCTAAGTTCTTTTATAACATCACGAATGGCAGCATTTATATCTTTATAAAATTTAACCTCGTCGATCCATAACTCAAGCCCCTCATCAGTATCGACGACATGAACTGCATCGAATCCTTTAATGGTATCGTTAGCAGAGTCTTTGTAATATATCTTTGAAATAGCAGGAATTGAGTTAAATACTTGACGGATAACCGAATGAAGTAAGATCTCACCAAACTCACCACGGTTCTTAAACTTGCCCGTATTGTAGATAATCTTTGCCGCCTTTCTGAACAATGAAACAGCGTTTGCATGATTCATTTCCTTCAGTTCATCATAGGTCAATGAGAACTCGGGAAGCCATTCCATCAAGTGGTCAGCAAATTGAGTATATCGCCATTGACCACGTTCGTATCCAACAGACAAACCGCATAGTCTTGGTTCAGAACCCAAATCATGGACAACAACATCAAGAAACGGATCTGGTGTTGGTAGATTCACTATAGGGCACCTTGAAAAATGGGTATTTTTACTGACTACAACGATTCTAACCCATTGATCATTAACACGTATAGTGGACAGAACTTGTATTTTTCAAGGTGTCCTGTAGTCATCCTCCTTTTACACAGATTTTCACAGATGAAAAACGAAATAATCTGCGAAAATCTGTGCAATCTGTGGATAAAACATCGGATGTCGGAATTCCCTCCGTCACCCGCAACCTGCGCGGGTGAGTACCCGATAGGACCGATTCATCACTCACGCAGCCCAAGCACATCCTGCATGTCGTAGAGCCCTTGCTGCTTGTCGGCGATCCAGCGTGCTGCCCGGGTCGCTCCGCCGGCGAAGGTCATGCGGCTGGAGGCCTGGTGGGCGATCTCTACCCGTTCTCCCTCCGCGGCGAACCAGACCGTGTGCTCACCCACCACATCGCCGGCGCGGATGGTCTCGAAGCCGATGGTCTCGCGCTTCCGCGCCCCGGTGTGTCCCTCCCGGCCGTAGACGGCGACCTGCCGCAGGTCCCTGCCCAGGGCCTGGGCGATGACCTCTCCCATGCGGATAGCGGTGCCGGAGGGGGCATCCACCTTGTGGCGGTGGTGGGCCTCGATGATCTCGATATCGACCTGGTCCCCGAGCACCCGAGCGGCGACGTCCAGCAGCTTCAGGCACAGGTTGACGCCGACGCTCATGTTGGGGGCGCAGACGATGCCGATCTCGGTCCCCGCCTCGGCAATGATATGGCGCTGATCGGGGGTAAACCCCGTGGTCCCGATGACCATCCGCTTCCCGGCGCGCCGGCACAGCTCGAGATGCTGTAGGGTAGCGGCGGGGGTCGTGAAGTCGATAAGCACGTCGAAGCCCGTGAGCAGGGGTTCCGGATCCGGGCGTACTTCTATGCCGAGGCGCCCGATGCCGGCCAGCTCACCGGCATCCGCCCCCAGCAGACTGCTGCCCGGCTGCTCGGTGGCGACGCCGAGGGTCAGGCCCTCGGCCTGGGTAACCGCCCGGATCAGGGCACGTCCCATCCGCCCCCCGGCCCCGGCGACCGCGATTCTGATCTTCGTCATTGTTTTCTCCTCCGGTCGATTGTGGGTACCGCATCCAAACAGTCCCGCAAGGTCGTGAGCGTCTCATTCTCGGCGTGCCGAAAGGCCGTCAGTCTGCGCAGGGGGCTATAGTCCTCGATCAGCTCCCCGAGTCGCCTGACCTGCCGACCGGGATTGAACTTTTTGCGCTTTCGCCCCGTGAGCTCGCTTGCTTTGAGCAGCAAATCATAGAGCATCCGTTTGGGATCCGGGATCTGCTCCAGCGTATCGATGGCCGGCATTGTGAGGCTCACTCCGCTATGGGGATTGCCGGCCGCACACCGTAAGGCCGGTTCATCGATCAGGAACCAGGCCTCCTGCATCCGGACCAGGACGACCGGGACCTGTGGGTCCGAAAGCCCGACTACGGCATCTTCGATCTCGGCAACGCGCCCTTCCAAGGATTCTCCCTCCGCGTCCCGGTGGATGAAGAGTACATCGCACGGATAAAGATCCAGTGCCACTTCGATACGGCCACGCAGGTCCTTGGGTGGATTCGGCAAACGGCGCAGATCCGCCCAAGTCCCATTAATTGCAAACCGGAAATGCTGTTGGAGTATCCAGGTGATGGGGTGAATCAGGACGGCGTCCGAGCTGCCATCCGTCAGCAACCTGAACTCGAGTCGCTCCATGACCGCCATTACAATGCCAATTCCGGTTGCAAGTCCTCACGATCCATCACGCGTCGGTCGTCTCCTTTACGCTTCGGATTACCTTTCTCAGCGACAGGTTGCAGAAATGCGAGCGCCTTGCCTTTGGCGATGACGGCCATATGCGCTGCTTTCGTTCGCCAGGTATCGGACAGGCTACGAAAGGACACCCCCTTTATCAGGCTACCCTCGACCACTTGTTGCTCCGGTACCGCGAATACCAGGGTGTCGTCCGGGACCTGGCCGACGACCACGGGGGAGTGGGTATTGATGATGACTTGACGTAAGGGGTTATCGTCGTCGACGGCCAGCCCCGGATCCACGGCGACGTCCCGGAGCAGCCTGAGCATGGCCCCCACGCGCTCCGGATGGATCCCGTTTTCCGGCTCCTCCATGCAGATCAGGCCGGTCAGGGTCGGATCGATCTCGATGCTCGCCAGTGCCAAAAACCGCAGGGTCCCGTCGGACAGGGCCTTGGCCGGCAATTCGGTCCCGTAGCGATCCGTCAGCAACAAGGTCAGGAGCTCGCGCTTGTCGTCGCGGTCGATACCTACCCGACCGACCTGGTCGATCAGCTCGGACAGCCGGTTTGCAATCCAGGTAAGCCCCCGTTCGCTGCTCTCCTCCGGCGCGGAGTGCCCGCCGTCGTCCCGTGCCTGCTCTTGGGACAACCGAAACAGGGTGGCGGGCAGATGGGCGCCGCTCGGGGCCAGTTGGGACGGGGCGTCGAATCCGTCGGGTGCCCGTAGCGCCGCGGGCTCCAGCTGCAGCAGACGCCAGTTGAGCATTTCCCGGCGGGCCAGCACCGCGGTGGGGCTCTCCTGGGCATTGACGGTCGAGAGCACGGTTCGCGGCAGTTTCTCGGCCTGGAAGAGCCGCGTGCGGCCACCGCTGGTCGAGCTGTCCTGGTGCAGCTTCACCACGCGGAATTCGCCTTCGTGGATCTCGGTCGAGATATAGGGACTGGTGTGCCGTCCCTTGACCACCGAGTCACGCCACTTCGGCGTATGCCGGAAGGGTAGGTGGGTATGAGCCTCACCCTTCTTGATGTATTCGAGGGTCTCTTCCACCAACTCGATCCGGGGCCTGGAGACGGCTCCTGCCGGCGGTCGATACCGGAGCTCAAGACTATAGACGAGGAAGGTCGTCCTGGCCTCCGCCGGTTGGTCGAGATCATCGCTCCCCGCGGGGGGCACCAGCATCTCCGCCTCGATCTCGAGGGGCAGATAGATACCTTTGTCCGTCTGGGTAAATAGATGGCGAATATCGGAAACCGATCTTTTCTCTCCACGCATGGCCATCGCCGCATCCATGATCGGCGCGTCCATCAGGGCCTTGAGGAACAGCATGACGTCGAACAGGTTCGACTTGCCGACGGCATTGGCCCCGGCGATGCAGGTGAAGGGACCGAAGTGGAGATCCACATCGATCAGGTTCTTGAATCCGTTGACGCGCAGCCGGGTCAGCATGGGGAAAAAAGCCTGGTCTTGTAAGTCAGGCTGCATCTTAGCCTAAGATGGGATGACTACAATGGGTTCCAGGGTGAGCGTGCATCGATAACGATAATCGCCAAGGATATGCTTGTGCAAACCGCCGATTCACGCCGTTGAAACGATGAAAACCTTTGCATCCCGGTCCGCTCCGGACCGTCGCCTCAGTGTCGCCCCCATGCTGGACCGGACCGACCGCCACTGTAGATATTTTCTGCGCCTGATCAGCCGGCGCACCCTGCTTTACACGGAGATGGTGACCACCGGCGCCCTGCTCCACGGGGATCGCGACCGCCTGCTGGGCTTGGATCCCGCGGAGCATCCGGTGGCGCTCCAGCTCGGGGGCAGCGATCCGAAGGAGTTGGCCGCCTGTGCCCACATGGCTGAGCAAGCGGGTTTCGATGAGATCAATATGAACCTGGGCTGCCCCTCCGACCGGGTGCAATCCGGGCGTTTCGGGGCCTGCCTGATGGCCGAGCCGGGATTGGTCGCCGACTGTATCGCGGCCATGCAGGAGGCGGTGTCTGTGCCGGTGACGGTCAAGACCCGCATCGGCATCGACGAGCGGGACGGCTACCGGGAACTCCGCGATCTGGTCGGCGCGCTGGCGGCGGCCGGCTGCGATGCCGTGGTCGTCCACGCCCGGAAGGCCTGGCTGAAGGGCTTAAGTCCCAAGGAGAATCGGGAGATTCCACCTCTCCGCTACGAGGTGGTACAGCGGCTCAAGGGGGACTTCCCCAAGCTACCCGTCGTCATCAACGGCGGTGTCACTACGCTGGCGCAGGCCCGGTCCCTGCTGCGGGGTCTGGATGGGGTCATGATCGGCCGTGCGGCCTACCACAACCCCTGGCTGCTGGCGACGGCGGACCTTGAGATCTTCGGCGACTACCGCCCCCCGCCCAGTCGCCGCCAAGTCCTGGCGGCATACATCGCCTATCTGGAGCGGAAGCTGGCGGCCGGCGTGCCGCTGCATGCCATGACCCGCCACATCCTCGGCCTCTTCCGCGACCGACCGGGGGCGCGGCGTTGGCGGCAGGCCATCAGCGGGCCTGCCCAGCGGCCCGGATGCGACGGCAGCTGGTTGCTGGAGGCGGCCCCGTTGGACCCGTGATCCGACCCTTCTTTCACCGATAACTCAGTGAAAGAAGGCGTGCCATAGGAAGACAATGGCCGCTCCCGCCATTGTCCATATAAGCTTGGGGAATAGATGGTTCTTCAAGTTTGTAGTAGAGTACCATTTCCTGGACGATTCTTCGATTGTATTACGTCTTTCTTGTCGCCTTTCTTCCAATAGTATTTGCGCTACTTTTTCTATGCTTGGTCGATTATCTTCATACCTTCTCCAAAGGGCAAGCATACCGAGAGCAGGAACCAGGTAATTTTTGACAATTTCCATATTTGTTCCAACATTCTCGCCGAGCCCATGATCGACTGTTTTTGCATGGGCAAGCTGCCGCAAACAATCCCTCTTATCGTTAAGCAAGCGTTCATAAAAGTTATCTTCTACGAGCCGAAGACAAGGTATCGAATCACTTTCGATTTGCTTTTCCAGTTTATCATTCATGCGAAAGCAAATTATCTTACACATATCCAAAACGGCACGTTGAATGTGTCCCTCCATCCTTCTGAGATTTAGTTTTGTCTCGCTATTAGGATATGAAATATAGCGCATGAAATGATCAAGAGCATTTCGATATTCATTCCACACTTGTATGGGCAGCCTAAAAGCAAGTGATTCAAACATAGCTACGAGGTAGCGTGCAATAAAATACAAACGTACTGATTGTTGATAGTCCGCAGGAGACGTAGCAACATGCTGTTCTGCCGCCTCGACAAGTTCCTCTGCGGACGTAAAAAGAAAACGATTTATCTGTGACATGTACTTTTGGTACAACAAAAAACCAACTACCGTAGTGGTTGGTTTAATGGCATACGTTGGCCGAAAAGAACTTAGTCTTTCGGGAGATAGTCCGGACGATCTAAAAGTGTACAACCCTGCGACGGTACCCTTTCATCAATCTCTATAGGCATTGTATCAATCGCGCTATAGATTGCTGATGGCTCTAAATCCTTTAGATCGGTATTCCAAAACGCCTTGGATTTTTCTTCGAGGCTTTTGGGACTGCCGTGTGGATCTGTCATTTGGAAAATCCCCCCGATGTTACCTCTGTTGTTACATTAACGAGTATAATATGCGCTAATCACCTCCACAAATCTTTTCGTGAGCCTCCTATAAGCGGCCCTTTGAGAATCATCTTAGCGATCTCGCTTTCAGAACGGCGATAATACGGATTCTCCGGATCGTCATGCGCTCGAAGCTGACAAATCTGCTGTTTAATCTCATGATCGTCCTCACCGAGACGAATAGCGATGGTTTTTGCCACTGAGTGATACCTGCCAACACGAAGAAGATTGCTTTAATGTGTAGCAGTATACAGCACTGCACAGCAAAATCAACGATCTTATGCCTGTTTGTCAGCCTGAAGCTAATTTCTGCCTCTTGGATAACGGTTTGCTGTCTTTGACAATCATGCTTTTATAATCAATAGGTTAGTTCTTAGGCAGTCTCTAAGGATTCCACAGCCGGCAAGGAGACGGTCGAGTCGGACAACCGGGCTTGAAAAGAAAACCGAACGACTCAAGATCGAAAAATCCGTCCACCGTTTTCATCAAGCACAGGGGATTGCTATCATGACCATCGAGCGTATCGTTCTGGCCTTTGCCGGTACCGCCATCCTGCTCTCTCTTGGCCTGGCCTACTCCGTCAGTCTCTATTGGCTCTGGTTCACCGCATTCGTGGGCTTCAACCTCCTACAGTCCGCCTTCACCGGATTCTGCCCTTTGGCTATCATCCTCAAGAAGCTCGGACGCAAACCCGGAAACGCATTCTGAACCGGACGCGACCCGCAAAACCGGTAGCCTGGTCGCCGAGTCGAAACCGCAAAGGCGCGGAGCTTTTCGATCCTCCCCGGACCCGAAGAAGCGTGTAGGACGGGGTATAGAACCACGGATGCACACGGATAGACACGGATCGATTTTATCGGTGTTCATCCGTGTCCATTCGTGGTTCCTTTCCGGTGAGCTCTTTCCGGGGCCGCGACGAGGTAACGAACCAATCGTGTGTGCCCGCCTCGTCCGAGACATCCAGGATCCGCGAGGCATCACGGTCTTTCTTTGAAACACGCCATCAAGTCTGCGGCTTGTAGTCCGAGGGTGGCTCGGAGCCTGTACCGAAGAGGAATTTCTCCATTTCCCCTTCGAGAAAACGTCGGGCCTTGGGCTCCATGGGGCTGAGGCGGTACTCGTTGATGAGCATCGTCTGCTGACGCAACCAATCCTGCCAGGCCTGCTTAGAGATATTGTGGAAGATGCGCTTGCCGAGATCGCCCGGATAGGGTTGCCGATCGAGGCCTTCCGCCTCCCGCTGAAGCCTGCTGCATTGAACCATTCGACTCATTAGGATTCCTCTTTAAGTGTTGGAAGAGTGCCTGTGATTTCCCGCAGGATGCGGGCGACGGGCGCGGCCAAGCCCAGGGCGATCGGTTGCTGCAGGTCACACCAGAACGCCCGATCGCCGTCCGCTATCGCCTGGGGTTCGGATTGCAGTTCGACCCGCAGCGGTCTGATGTCCAGAAGAAAGTGGGAGAAGGTATGGCGACGGGCCGGCAGCATTTCAACCCGACGCGGAACCACACCGAGGCGCCGTCGGCACCAGTCGGCCACGTCCTGTCCGGGACCGCACTCAGGTAAGCTCCAGAGCCCGCCCCAGATTCCGGTGGGCGCACGCGGCTCTAGCAGCACTTCCCCGGCCGGGTTGTGTACCACGAGCAACCGTGACTCCCGGACCGGCAAGACGGTTCGCGGCTTCGGCTCCGGAAAGGCGGTCGGCTTGTCTTGCAACAGGGCCACACAGCCGTGGGCGAGGGGACAGCGATCGCAGCTCGGTTGGTGACGGGTACAAAGGGTGGCGCCGAGATCCATCATGGCCTGATTATAGGCGCGGACCCCGGTCTGTGGTGTGCAGGCCTCCGCGAGCGCCCACAAGCGGCGCAGCACGGCGCCGTGGCCGGGCCAGCCCGGGACTGCGAAGCACCGGGCCAATACCCGCTTTGCGTTGCCGTCCAGGATGGGGTGCCGCTGACCGAGGGCAAGGGACAGAATCGCCCCGGCAGTGGAACGCCCGATCCCCGGAAGCTCCTGGACCTGTCGGATGTCGTGCGGAAAACGCCCGCCGTGGTTGGCAAGGATAAGGCCTGCGGCCCGATGCAGGTTCCGGGCGCGGGCGTAGTAACCGAGGCCCGACCACAGGTGCAGAACCTGGTCTAGGTCTGCCGTGGCCAGATCCGTCACGGAGGGGAAACGGGCCAGAAAGCGCTCGAAGTAAGGGAGGACGACGGCAACCTGGGTCTGCTGAAGCATGATCTCCGAGACCCAGACCCGATAGGGGCTCGGGTCCTGCTGCCAGGGCAAGTCCTTGCGGCCATGTTGTTCGAACCAGGCCAATAAGGGACCTGCTATCTGGTCAGTCTCCACCCGAGCTTATTCCCTTCCGCCATTCGGAAAGCCCGTATTTTCCTCTGATTTCTCTTACATCCCTGGTTCTTCCCCCATTGCTGTCTTCCAGTCCCCGCTCAATGGCTTCACGCACATAGATTTCGTGCATCAAGTCATCCCATGTTGCACTGGCCGGTAGTTGGTCGACCAGTCTGTAAGCATCTTCTTTTCTGACTATGGTAGACATCGATGCATCTCCTCTTGGTAGGATTCCGGGGACCTTATCCTTAGTTCCGCGCCACGTCGTCCTATTTTATATATTACTATCGGAACTTAATTATTCAAACCCTCACTGTTTTCGCTATCCACGGTACCTGGATTCCGATAATCCCTGCCGGAATACGAAGTAGGGACTGAACAATTATCGACGCTAGAGCCGCCCTCCTGTACTGTGTTTTCTATTTCCTGATCGATGCAGTCCTACCAGCTTTGAATCACTACTCGCAACATATGCTGATCCGGAATCACCAGGTTGGGTTACTAATCTATCTAGTTTTAATCCATTTCTCCAAAAAGAGTATCCGAGAGTTCCTTTACTCCGATAACGATACGTTGTACTTACAACCTTCGCTGAATATTTTTTCTCGGATTTACCCCCATAGACGTAGATAGTTTCCCCTTTTCTGGGAGACCTTCTACCTTTTATTTTTCCTATACCCCTAACCTCCTGCGAAGAAATATCTGTAGATGAATCGCACCATGCCACATCCTTATCATGATAAGTTGGATTACCTGGATTATTAGTACTATAATATATAATGGAATCGAATCCCGTAACTTTTACAAGGCGATTCTCTTTCATCACTTCAGTCGGTTGGTACACCCACTTCCCGACATTTCCATTCTTGGTGAGTACATGATTATTCGAAAGCAAACGGTATTTACCCCGATAGTTGATGCTTGTTCCAACCGATCCTTTTCCCCCTAATCCGTGGGTACGAATCATGTATCCGCCAGGGCAAGGACGCTTCTTAGCCTGAGCTTCTTCTATACCATTTTCCTCTGCGTCATCTTGACCTGTTGTGACTTCTTTTTCGACTAATTCATCCTCAACTATTTCATCAACAACCCGAATTCGTGTATATATTTCCTTCCAAACAGGTTCCACGGGCTCTTCAGCGTCATACAGAGGAATTTCAACTGTTTGGGGTATTTCTAAAGTTTTTTCCTTTTCACCACGAAATGCCTTTTCTTCCAGAACCTCTTCGAACGATTCTACTTCAAGCGCGTCGACTAAGAGTTCCAGACGTTTTTCACCTGTTTTTTCGTCGATCATCTCTTCGACATCTATTCCTACGATGTTGTCATATGTTAGCCAGTCAGAATATTGATCGAGAATATCATTGATTTCTTCGTCTGTTAGCATGCCCTTATCATTCATCGCTTTTTCTCCTACAAATACACTTAGGGTCAAACAGTAAATTTAATACTATACTATATAAATTTTCCTCGCTTAAGGACAAAATCTCAACGCCCGAACAGACTCTTCAGACCCTGTTCCAGCCCCTTGATTCCGGTACGCTCTTCCAGGGCTTGGAACAGCTCCTCGCCCTGTTCGCCAAGCCTGCGTTTGGCCGCCGTGCCCAGCACGCTACCCAGGTCCAGATCCCAGCGGGGGTAATCGAAGGACCCCGTCAGATGCACGGGAATGGGGATCCCTTCCAGTTCCTTGATACCACGACCCTGCGGCGGCTTGACGAACATAGGCTCGAAGCGGTAATCGATGCGCCCCTGGACGAGATCGAGGGTACCGGCGCCGGTGATGCGAAGATGGTCCGCGGTCGCGATCAAATCCCGGTTGCTCAGGACCCCGTTCCGGACCTCGGCACTGGCGCGTAGGTCCGTAAATTCGGTCTGCATCGGCAAGTCCTCCGGCGCCGCTGCGCCCGACAGCCGGGCATTTGCTTCCCGGATCAATCGCTCCAGGTTGACGCCTTTGATCACACCATGTGGGAAGCGGATCGCCAGGGTGCCGGCAAGGCTGCGCCGGAGTGCGTCCGCGCTGCGGCCGGTGGCGGCCAGGTCGGCGGTAATCTCGCCCCGCCCGCTCACCCGGTCGCCCCAGGGCAGGTCCGCGAGCAAGCGACCGGACTCGACCTCCTCCGCGCGCTGGACCAACGCAACCCTGGGCTCGGTACCCCTGATGTCCAGGGCTAGTCTGCCCGCTAATCTGCCCTCACAGAAGCGCTGTACCCGATTGGCGACCTCCAGGCTCCCATCCTTGGCCCGAATCTCCAGATCGGTATCACCGAATCGAAGCCGGGCCAATTCGAGCTCGCCGATGCGCAGGTGGCCTTCCAGATCCAGGTTGCCGATGGGTCCCGCGATAGCCGGAGCGCTCGCCGGTCCGGGTGTAAGGGCCGACGGCAAAGGCGGTTGCTGGTCTTTCGCTCCCGGATTCGCCGCTCCGGGCATGGGAGCCGATACCGCCGGGGGCTGGCCCGAGACAGGGGCCACCGCTGCGGTCGCCTTACCCGTGTCGGGTCCCGCGGGCGTGGCGGCAGACTCGGCCACCGGTGCCCGCTGTTGCGGCACCGGCTGCGCCGGTGTTTGCTCGGCTGTTTGCTCAAGGGGGGGCAGATAGGCATCCAGGTCGAGCCGATCGGCCACCAGGTCGAACCGGGAACCCAGGGGGCTGGTCGAGACCTGCTCGATCTCTCCGGTAAGCCTCGTCTCATCGACGCCCAGCACCAGATCCGACACCCCGAGCCGTCCGTTCTCCAGGCGCCAACGGGCATCCAGGGAGCAGCGCCGGAAGGTCTCCGGATCCGCTGTTCGTGGTAACGGTAGACCCTGGTGCGTCAGCCAGGCCCGTAGATCGAACGCATCGGCTCTCAGGTCACCGGTGAACACCGGGGTGGACAGCAGCGTCTGTCCCAGCAACCTGCCGCTTGCCGATAGGGCCCCGGAACGGATCGCAAGCTCGGTGACCTGGAGGCGCTCGGTACTCAGATCCAGATCCAAGCGTGCATTGACCCTGGCCTCGACGCGGCCTTCGGACAGGGCTGCGCCGAAGATCCGGACCTCGAGGGCTACTTGGTCGGCCAGATAGTGCCCGGTATCGAGGTCCGCATCCACCCCGGTACGCAATAGAAAATCCGCGGCCAGGTCACGACCCAGGCCGAATCCTTCCAGCCGCATCAGTAGTGGCTCCAGCCGTATCGGCTGTGAGCCGTCGCCGATCCGGAGGTTACCCTCGGCGTGCACAGCGGCGGGCCGGCCTTTGCTGCCGGCACGCATCGAGCCGATTACGTGCCAGGCCACAGGTCGGTCAGGTGCGACAGGTCTCGCCCTGGCCTCCAGGCTATCGAACTCCAGCCGCTGCCCGGACCGGCGATCATCCCAGGTTATCTGGGCATCCGAGAGCTCGACCCGGCCGATAGGGGGCCAATCGGTTGCGGGATCGGCCTCGGCGGCCCAGGCGTCGAAGGGGCCCGGCGAGCGCGATGGCCCTGCCAGGCTCCAGGGTCCGAGCGTCCGGCCTGCCCCCCTCGGTACTGGTGGGACCTGACCGGCATCCCAGTTCGCACGCCCCTGCCCGTCGCGGATCAGATGCAGGCGCAGCCCCTCCACGCGCACCCGGGCCAATTCGAGCCGTCCCGCAAGCAGGGGTGCCCAGCGCGGATAAAGCCGCACCAGATCGATCTCGGCTAGGGCCGGCAGGCCATCGAGCGCCCCAGGCACCGACGCCTGCCTGATCTCCAGGACCGGCTTGGGAAACAGCGCGACCCGCAGGTCCCCCGCGATGACCAGTTCGTGACCGGTAGCCGCCGTGAATTCGGTCCGAATGTCGTCCTTGTAGGCATTGAGGTCGACCGCGTAGGCAGCAACGACCAGGGTGGCAACCGAGAGCAACGACAGGACGGCGAGGAATTTCAGTAGCTTGTTCATACGTGATGTAGATACCCGTCAGGAACAAGGGATACGCAAAGGGACCGTACACCTGAGGCCGCAAGACGAAGCAAAATGGTACGCCCTTTCGGTGCACTTTGTATCTTTGCGGTTCAAACGACTCTGCGGCCAACAACCATAGCCTCATTGCAGCCCAATGCCATTAGGTTAGCTGATGACCGCTTGTCGTGGTCGGTCAGGATGCGGAAGAGAAAACGACGAAGCGCGCGAATCAGCGCGAACAAGATCCCTC
>NZ_FLUY01000566.1 GCF_900092655.1 Candidatus Thiosymbion oneisti | reverse complement strand
GATATTGCTAGTCCCCACACTGGAGCGGGTAAGCCAAGCGTGTGAGCCAGCAGATACTATGAACTTGCAACATCGGTTGAAACTAGGTACTA
>NZ_FLUY01000882.1 GCF_900092655.1 Candidatus Thiosymbion oneisti | reverse complement strand
GGCGGTCCCGGGCCGGCTGGGACCGCCGTCTTTCAGACGGCTTACGGACCCCATCACCAGCTGGCGGCAACGGTCAGAGCAGACGCCTTCCGGGCC
>NZ_FLUY01000255.1 GCF_900092655.1 Candidatus Thiosymbion oneisti | reverse complement strand
CGGTTTTCTGCGCTTCCGAAGCCCAGGAGCGCACGCGGCGGATGCCCGTGCGAATTCTTTCACAGTCTCTCCAGCGTGGGAACGC
>NZ_FLUY01000451.1 GCF_900092655.1 Candidatus Thiosymbion oneisti | reverse complement strand
ATCCGTGGTTCTTCGGTGCGGTTCGTTCTGGTACAAGTCCAATTAACAAATGGCATTAGGATTTCTACTACGCTGCACTAGAGTGTCCCCCAATCGGTCTTACGGCGGCGGAAGCGTATATGGGGCAAGATAAGACCGATGAGGATTGCGCCGATAACCACGCCGGCACCGATCAGGAACCAGCGCTGGTTCGTCTCGTTCTTCAGGTCCCGGTTCTTTTGCCGTAAATCGGCGACCTGTCCTGTCAGATCCGCTACGCTCTTGCGCAGATCTGAACGTTCCTGGGTGATGGCCACCAGGTTGGTGGAGGCGTATTTAATAGAGGCGAGCTCCTCCTCCAGCTGCTCCTTTTCCTGCCCCAGGGCTTCATGATCGGCCTTGAGCTTTTGGTGTGCCGATCGCAGCTCAGAGAGCTTCACAGCCAGCTGATCCGGTGCCTGCTGGAATTCCGCCAGGCGGGCCTCCATTGCGACCAGCCGGTCCCGCGCCCCCGGTTCGTCCTGCAGCTGGCGGGTCAGCACATAACCGGTGGTTCCGTCCCTGGTCCGAATCCGCGAGTAACCGGTCCTTTTATTCGTGCCCAATTCCTCCACCGCTTCGCCACTCGTCAGGTAGCGGAGGATCTTGTATCTGGTGCTCTCGCCCTTTCGCAATTCGATCTGGGCTATGTCGGTTATATAGCGGGTCTCGGCCAGGGCCTGACCAAGGCCGCACAGGCAGAGCAGTAAGAGGAGAAAACGTGTCATGAAGGACCTCTGGTAACGGATAACAATCGCGGAGCGCCTTTATTCAGGTTCGTTATGAGCAAGTCAGGCCGCAAGCAGGAACTCCAGCAAGGCCTTTTGGGCGTGTAGCCGATTCTCTGCCTCGTCCCATACCACCGACTGGGGACCGTCGATGACCGCAGCCGACACTTCCTCACCCCGGTGGGCCGGAAGACAATGCATGAACAAGGCATCAGGGGCGGCATTCCCCAGCAGGGCCTCATCCACCTTGAACCGGGCAAAGGCCTGCCGACGCTGTTTCTGTTCCTGCTCCTTCCCCATGCTGGTCCACACGTCGGTGACCACGAGATCCGCGTTTTCCACTGCTTGCGTTGCGCTTTGCATAAGGGTGCAGCGGTCTCCGGCGCCCGCGAGGTTAGCGGGGTCCGGACGGAACCCTTCCGGGCAGGCGATGCGCAACTCGAAATCGAACAGCCGGGCCGCATTCACGTAGGAATGACACATGTTGTTGCCGTCGCCGATCCAGGCTACCGTCCGCCCGCGGATGCTTCCCCGATGTTCCTGGTAGGTTAGCACGTCCGCCAGCAGTTGGCAGGGGTGAAAACGGTCGGTGAGGCCATTGATCACAGGCACCAAAGAGCACTCCGCAAAGCGCTCCAGCGTGCGCTGCTCGAAGGTACGGATCATCACTGCATCGACCATGCGGGACAGCACGCGCGCGCTGTCTTCCACCGGCTCACCGCGGCCGAGCTGCGTGTCCTGCGGCGATAGAAACAGGGCATGACCGCCAAGTTGGGTCATGCCGACCTCGAAGGAGACCCGGGTTCTGGTCGATGACTTCTCGAAGATCATGCCCAGGGTCCGATTCTTCAAGGGCTCGAAACGCTCACCGCTACGGACCAGACGCTTGAGCTCGGTGGCCCGTTGCAGCAGGGCCCCGGCCTCATCCGGGGAGAGGTCCAGCAGGGTGAGAAAGTGTCGTAACGGTCTGCCGATGGAATCCATAGGTGTCAGCCTGCCGCAGCATTCGAATCCACGGGCGATTGCAAAAAACGCCGGATCAACAATGAGAGTTCCTGCAGCAACAGATCCGCCTCGCTTTGATCGAGGATCAGCGGCGGCAGCAGACGCACGACACGCTCGGCGGTCACATTGATGAGCAATCCCGCTGCCAGGGCCTGAGGGACCAGATCGCCACAGGGCCGGTCGAGCTCTATACCAATCATGAGCCCGCGGCCACGGATATCGAGTACGCCTGCGACTCCGCCCAGTATGCGATCGAAACCGACGCGTAAATAGTCGCCCATTTGGGAGGCGCGGTCCGTCAATCGGTCACGCTGAAGGGTCTCAATCACGGTTTGGGCGACCCGACAGGCCAGCGGGCTTCCACCGAAAGTGGTGGCATGGGTGCCCGGTCCCAAGGTTTGGGCCGCCGCGTCCCGGGCCAGGCAGGCACCTACCGGGAAACCATTGCCGAGTCCTTTGGCAAGGGTGACCACATCGGGTCGGATGGCGTTGGCCTGAAAGGAGAGGAAGTGCCCGGTGCGGCCCATGCCGGTCTGTACTTCGTCCAGCATGAGCAACCAGCCGCGACGGTCGCACAGCTCCCGCAGTCGGTTGAGATAGTCCGCGGCGGGGATGTTGATTCCGCCCTCGCCCTGAATCGGCTCTACCAGGATAGCGGCGACATTGGGGCGATTAGCGGCCGCGGCCTCCACCGCTTCCGAATCGTCGTAGGGGACCCGGACGAATCCCTGCACCAGGGGCTCGAAGCCCGCCTGTACCTTACGGTTTCCGGTAGCGCTCAGGGTGGCCAGGGTGCGGCCGTGAAAGCTTGCCTCCATCACCAGGATGGTGGGGTGCTCAATGCCTTGGTTATGGGCGTGGAGGCGGGCGATCTTGATGGCCGCTTCGTTGGCTTCCGCGCCCGAGTTGCAGAAGAACACCTTGTCCATACCCGAGAGCGCGGTCAGCGTCTCCCCCAAGGTCTCCTGCATGCCGATCCGGTACAGGTTTGAGGTGTGGATGAGGTCCTTAGCCTGCTCGCACAGGGCTTGGTGCACAGCAGGGTGGGCGTGTCCTAAACCGCATACGGCGATACCCGACAAGGCGTCGAGATAACGCTTGCCGGCGACATCCCAAAGCCAGACGCCCTCGCCGCGGGCGAAGGTGACCGGAAGTCGGCTATAGGTAGCCATCAAGGACTTGCTCATACGCGAACCTCACTTCCCCAAAAAGCAAGAGGCGGTTCCACTTGGACGGGAAACCGCCTCCAACCTCCTGACAGGAATTTGAGTATAGCCTGAGATACAAAATCTATCCAAGCCTGTTGATCGATTCCCATGCTGGGAAACCTTGGGGCCGGGAAAGATCGGGACCGGATCGCTACCGTCTCGGTATATAATCACACATGATCCGACAATTAGCCTCCTCACATGTATGCTAAAGTTATCCGGACCCTACCAATTTTTGGATTCTTGCACCGGTTCCGCCCGTTAAAGGAGTTTGACATGTCAAAGTTATTTAAGGACGTTCAGCTTCAGTCAAAGGCTGGAAAATGGAAAGCGTTGCCGGATCCGAAGACTTACCCGAGCGTACAGGACCCGGATTATGAGGATACCAGAAAGTCGCTCAATGATGAATACCAGCGGTGGTGGAGCTCACTTTTACTTTATTTGAAACCATTCGCTATCGCTGAACTAAAAGAGAGTATTAAAGCCGAAATTGAAAAGATCTCGGAGGTTAAGCTGCTGCGGTTATGGGAACCCGAGATAAATATACAGCAGCCGGTAGGATATGAAGTATACGAGCCTTATCGTATTAAAGTAAGAGCACCTTTAAAGGGATCTTATAGCATCAGGATCAAAGCAAAGCTACATATTAAAAAGAGGCTTCCGTTAGGACTGGATATTAAAACCGATGAGGTCTTCACCTTTGTGGTACGCAAGCTCCATGTTGCCCAAGCGGCTCGATTTAGACATCTTAATCCGGAAAATATTGAGATTATACATCTTAGTCAACCGAACATTTCCTTTAAAATCGATATTGAAGGAGATGGATTGTCCAGTATGCTGATTGCCGCAATAGGCGAACTGTTCGTCGACTATCAACTTAATAATATTATCAGGATGCTGACCCGTAAAATAACCGAGAAATTCCCAACTTTAATAAGAGAGAGCAGAACACCCTTAGCGCCTGACGCACCTTTGTTATCAGGGCCGGTAAAACCGATCGGATTTAAAAGATTCATTAATAATCTTGAGAAAAAAATAAGCGGATATCATCTTCCTTACGGCACACTGCTGGCCGTTGATACCGACCGTGAGGATAATACAACCTGGATTGATCATTATTCCGGGAGTTCATCCGTAAATGCCCAAAATTATTCTTATCTCTATACCAGAGACAGCCCCATCTTTACCGGTATTTATCTGGCATCGCAGAGTTATAGATACGCAGTGACCAAAAATAAGCAGGCAATAAAAAATATACGGCAGGTATTAGCAGGAATAGATAGGCTTTTTAAGGTTAATGATACCGGTTTAATGGCACGATTGGCCGTACCTGCGGACTCGCCTTTGGCACGGAAAATAAAACTTCACGGAATAAAATTCAGGCAGAGAAAACTTGAAGATGGTAAAGTCTGGATATCCATTCAAGATAAAGGGGTCACAAGGGACCAGTACTTAGGCATCCTGTTCGGGCTGGCTACCCTTTATGAACATGTCGCCGAAGATTACAAGGATATTGGGTCTACTGTTAAACGATTATTGGCCCTTCAGTTTAATTTTATGATGAGAAACAATTGGTTTTTGGTGGGAGACGAGACCCGAACCGGCGTACCCAATTTTTGGACTCCGGGCAGTGACCAAAAATACGCTTATTTAGCAGTCAATAATTTTGTGACCGGCGGCAAGTATCAGGCCCAATTGAATGAAATCAGGCGGGGAGTTCCCGCTGTCTGGCTGACGGCCTGGTTGAACACCTGTAATACGGTCGCCAGGTATTACAAATTCGATTTAGCTTACCTTTCATATTACTGTATACTCCATTTTGAAACCGATCCGCTGATTAGAAAGCACATCCAAGGAGCTCACCGCATCGTGGAAGGTGCCATCCACAATCACCTTAATCCGCATTTTGATTTAATGCGTATAGATTTTGGAAGTGTTAAGAAAGAACATTTAGCAGACAATATTCGAGCCGCTATGAGTCAATATATTC
The DNA here is from genome assembly GCF_900092655.1 of Candidatus Thiosymbion oneisti. Taxonomy (GTDB): domain Bacteria; phylum Pseudomonadota; class Gammaproteobacteria; order Chromatiales; family Chromatiaceae; genus Thiosymbion; species Thiosymbion oneisti. The sequence goes on along the minus strand of NZ_FLUY01000451.1, from coordinate 21,763 downwards.
AAAGGGGACATCGTGAGGGTCCTGTGGATCGGAGCCTTATGAATAAATACCACTTCCGGGAACTCCACCTCGACTCCGGTAAAGAGACCGTAACGACCATACCCGTCTGGCCAAAAGACCGGAGCTACGTTCATTTCTTTCAATGGGAGAGAAATCCCTGGAGCTTAGCATGCTATCCGGGTAACAAAAAAATAGAGTCTGTCGGCCTGTCAATCACCTGGCCCTACTGGTTTGGACGGTATTTGGGGGTGTTTTCCGAGGATGATTAAGGTGTTCTTTATCTTGCGCAATCACAAAATCAGGTAGTTCGCGGGAAAGAGCGGTCTGGTCGGACCGCTTCGACGCCCGCCGCCATCGCCAATACGAACGCGGAGAGCAGCTGCCGCGAGGAGTTGGAGACGAACAACCGGACCAGATTGTTCTTCATCTTCGAGAGCGCATCGGCGAAATTCACCCGATAGGCATGCTTACGGTCCCGGTAGCGGCGATCAGTGATCGCTTGGGCGACCCAGGAGAGGATCGCCGTGAGGTTGAGCACGAAGCGCTTGGCGTAGAAATCCTGCTTCACGGCGTGGGCGCTGAGACTTAAGTTAATGGCATTACATAGCAAGAAGGTCTACTATTGTTGTCAATAGTTGAACAAACCAGATTGCATGTATCAAAGAATACCGAAGCGAAAAAGAAATCGCGCTTCGGCCAATTCTTCACACCCGAAAGAACCGCGGTTTTCATGGCCGGCCTTTTCCCGGATTCAAGCGGCCGCTGCCGGTTACTGGATGCGGGGGCTGGAATTGGATCGCTTTCCGCGGCTTTTCTCGATAGGTGGCTGTCAGGCAACTTTCATTTTCAGAGCGTTGGCTTAGATGCTTTTGAAATTGATAGCAACTTACATCCCTATTTGTCGAAAACACTTGAGAAATATAATAACCACAACGATTTTTCCGCAATGATCCGGGGTGAGGATTTTATCCATGCCGCCGTAGAATCGCTCTCGGCGGACCTCTTCAGTGAATCGCTTGTTCACTATACCCACGCGATCCTCAATCCACCCTACAAGAAGATTAACAGCCATTCAGTGCATCGGCTGGCCCTGCGTCGCGTTGGCATCGAGACGGTGAACTTGTATTCCGCCTTTGTTGCGCTGGCCGTAGCACAGTCCGCAAGGGGTGGACAGATCGTGGCGATTATCCCGCGTAGCTTCTGCAATGGGCCGTATTACCGCCCGTTCCGTGACTTCATCCTCCGGTATACAGCTATCCGACACATTCATTTGTTCGAGTCACGTACCCAGGCATTCAAGGATGACGAGGTGCTTCAGGAGAACATTATTATTCGGCTTGAACGTGGCGGTCAGCAGGGACTGGTGAAGGTTTCCACATCGACAGATGATAGCTTCACCAACCTTACCATTCATGAACACCCATTCGAGCGGATTGTGTTTCCGGACGACCCGGAGCGGTTTATCTATATACCTGCATCGTCCGAGAAAAACGCTATCGAATCATCCCCGGCCATCCGCTATACACTAGCCGACCTCGGCATTAAGGTAGCGACCGGGCCGGTAGTCGATTTCCGGCTGAGAAAGTACCTGCGAGACATGCCGGGACCGGGCACCGTTCCCTTGCTCTACCCCGGTCATCTCAGCAACAGCGGCACCAGATGGCCGATTGAGGGCATGAAGAAGCCCAATGCCATCGAGTACAACGCCGACACCGAAAAGTGGCTTTACCCGAGCGGCTTTTACTGTGTGGTGCGACGCTTCTCGTCCAAGGAAGAAAAGCGTCGGATCGTGGCGCATGTGGTTGATCCTACCGCATTCGGTGATGTGTCCGTACTGGGCTTCGAGAACCACCTGAACCTGTTCCACGAGAATAAGCGTGGTTTGCCGCAGGCACTGGCCCACGGGCTGGCCGTATTCCTAAACACGACCGCGGTTGATGAGAACTTCCGACGCTTCAACGGCCATACCCAGGTCAATGCAACCGACCTCAGGCTGATGAGGTACCCGAGCCGTGACACCCTGATCGAGCTTGGCGAATGGGCTACCGGCCGCGGAGAACTTACGCAAGCCATGATTGATGCCAAGCTGGAAACCTTGGCCGAATGAACGACAAGAATCAGTACGTTGAGGCCGCACACCGGATCATCACTTCCTTGGGCCTACCACAGGCACAGCAGAACGAACGCTCCGCCTTGTGTCTGCTGGCCCTGTTGAACCTCACGCCAGGCAAGGCGTGGGCCGATGCTGAAAACCCACTCATGGGTATCACGCCTATCATGGACTGGGCGCAGGAGCACTACGACAAGGAATATGCACCGAACACCCGCGAGACATTCCGCCGTCAGACTATGCATCAGTTCTGTGATGCAGGAATCGTGCTTTTCTCTTCGCCGGATCGACTGCTGGGCCGGTCCATGTGACCGCCTTTCCGAATCGGGCAATTATGGGCCGCTACCTTGGGGAAATCGCATGGGAAACCGAGGTGTGGGTGGCTGATGCACCATCCCATCTGATTCACTTCAATGGGGAATGCTTTCTTGGTCCGTACAGTACACCCTAACAAGGTGCTACACTGAATAATCCTTCCAGGCGCCTCAAATTTTTCAAAGGTTCTTCCAATTCCAATGAGCAAAACCCGTAGAACCGCAAAGGTGTATGTTGTGCGCACAAGGGGCTTTACGCTCATTGAGCTCTTGATTGTGATGGCAGTTGTCGGCATCCTCACGGCGATGGCTTATCCTGCCTATACCGAATCCGTCAGGAGATCCCGGCGGAGTGATGCCGTGATCGGGCTGATGGAGGTGGCCCAGACCCTCGAACGCTGCTATACCCAGTTCGGCGGTGTCTACGATCATGTGGACTGCCCGATCCAATCGACGGTGGAGATTACCTCGTCACAGGGGTTCTACCGGGTTATGCCCACCCTGACCGCTACGACCTATCGCCTGACCGCGACCCCCGTCGCAGATGGCCCACAGGCCGCGGATACCGGGTGTACTGCTTTCACCCTGACCAATACGGGCGTAAAGACCGCTATCGGGAGCCTGGGGGATGCTTGTTGGAACTGAGAGGCTGTCTAAAAACTAAGTCATTCTGTAAGAATCTGAGTAATCTGCGGATTGAAAAGATCATGTTCCCAGGAGGATTTATACGCGTTCCCCCCGGAGCCGGAATCGCCCGAGATTCGAACCAGCAATTCAGCCCGACTCGCCGTTCTGCATACACTTGATAGCATGTCCGGAAAGCTCTTCATTCAAACCTACGGCTGCCAGATGAACGAGTACGATTCCGCCCGCCTGGCGGAGGTCCTGGCTGAGTCGCACGGCCTGGAGCGCGTTGATCGACCCGAGGACGCGGATGTGCTGCTGCTCAATACCTGCTCCGTGCGGGAAAAGGCCCAAGAGAAGGTGTTCTCCCAACTCGGTCGTTGGCGCCCCTGGAAGACGCGCAATCCGGCCTTGGTCATCGGCGTCGGCGGCTGTGTGGCGAGCCAGGAGGGCGCGGCGATCCGCGAGCGGGCACCCTATGTGGATCTGGTGTTCGGGCCCCAGACGCTGCATCGGTTACCGCGGATGCTCGAGGCTCTGTGGGAGCGGCGCCGGCCCCAGGTGGATGTCGCGTTCCCTGCGATCGAGAAGTTCGACTGCCTGCCTCCACCCCAGGCCCAGGGACCCACGGCCTTTGTCTCGGTGATGGAAGGCTGCTCCAAATACTGCACCTATTGCATCGTGCCCTACACCCGGGGCGAGGAGATCAGTCGTCCCTTCGACGATGTGATCGCAGAGGTCGCGGAGCTTGCGGAGCAGGGGGTGCGGGAGATCAACCTGCTGGGCCAGAACGTGAACGCATACCGCGGCCCCATGCACGACGGGGAGAACGCCGACCTGGCGCTCTTGATCCGCTACCTGGCCGCCATCCAGGGTATCGACCGCATCCGCTACACCACCTCGCACCCGGCGGCGCTCTCCGATTCCCTGATCGAGGCCTATGCGGAGGTGCCCGAGCTGGTGAGCCACCTGCATCTGCCGGTGCAAAGCGGTTCCGATCCGATCCTGGCGGCCATGAAACGGGGGTATAGGGTTCTCGAGTACAAGTCCAAGATCCGACACCTGCGCCGGGTGCGACCGGATATCAGCCTCTCCTCCGACTTCATCGTCGGCTTTCCGGGCGAGACGGAGGAGGACTTCGCCGCCACCTTGGCCTTGGTGGACGAGATCCGATTCGATACCAGCTTCAGCTTCATCTATAGCCGGCGCCCCGGCACCCCCGCCGCAGATTACCTGGATGAGATTTCCAGCGCGGTCAAGCAGGCGCGCCTGACACGCTTGCAGGAGCGTCTAAACCATCACGCCCAAATCATCGGCCGGCGTATGGTGGGGACTATCCAGCGGGTACTGGTCGAGGGGTCGTCGCGCCGGAAACCGACGGAGCTTGCAGGACGTACCGCCAATAATCGAGTGGTCAACTTTGCGGGTCCTCGGGATCTGATCGGAGATTTTGTGGATTTGACCATTACCCGGGCCCTACCCAACTCACTGCGGGGGGAGCTTATCCGGTGACCCGGAGCTAGGTCGTGTTGACATTTAGAAGGTCCGCACAGCGGACCCTACAGTCAATCAAAGGTTAGTGTAGGGTCCGCTGTGCGGACCGTTCGGATGTTACGACCATTTAATATATAGAAACCCGTCGGTTAGGGTAAATGTCAACAGGACCTAATATGATGATTTCGCCGGTATGAGAGTTAAGAGCATTCGCCACAAAGGGCTTAAGCGTCTTTTTGAACAAGATGATGCCAGTCGTTTGACACCGATGATGGTTCCAAAGATAAGAAACATCTTGGCTGCGTTAACTTTTGCGGATGATTTATCCCAACTAGATATGATGCCTGGCTGGCGCTTGCATCCGCTAACAGGAGATCGACAAGGACAATGGAGTATTACTGTTACCGGAAATTGGCGTTTGGTTTTTGAGGCTGAGGGGGATGAAATTATGAATCTTAATCTCGAAGATTATCATTAAAGAGGGGCTGAGCTATGACTGCACTAAAGATGGGAATGACGCCGCCACATCCGGGGATCTTTCTATATGACGAAGTGGTAAAGCCGCTGAGCTTGACTATGGAGCAGGCCGCAGAAGCGCTCGGCGTTCGTCAGGACACCTTGTCCGCCCTCTTGCAGGGACAAGAGTCGTTAGCGCCGGAAATGGCGCTGCGATTTGAGAAGGTCTTCAGCGTCAACATGGAAATGATGCTGAAGCTGCAAGCGGCCTACGATGCAGCGCAGATGCGTAAGCAAGCAGAAAAACTCGATTTAAGCAGCCTCTTGCAACATCCGGCATCCAAATCGACAGCTGGCTCAGCGATCTTAAGGCCATACTAAAGCAACTTCTCGACCGGACAGGAAGATTTGAGTCTTCTCTCTAATTTCACGGGAAGAATCCGGAATCCATAGCCTTGTCTACCCAGCTGGAAACTGTCGATCTCGAGCTGCCGGGGGACAATGAGCGGCTGGCCAACCTGGGCGGGCAGCTCGATCAGCATCTGCGTCAGATCGAGTCCCGGTTAGGCATCGAGATCAACAACCGTGGGGCCGTCTTCCGCCTGATCGGTGAGCGTCGGTCGGTCGCTGCCGGGGCCCGGGTATTGCGCGATCTCTACCGGGTGAGTGCGGATGAGATCCTGACCCCGGAGCGAGTCCATCTCCACCTCCAGGAGTCCGGGGTGGACGCCTTGCTGGACGGCGCGGGGGAGCGGTTGCCGGATGTGGTCATCAAGACTAAGCGCGTCTTGATCCGCGCCCGGGGACCGAATCAGCAGCGCTACCTGCACGCCATCCTGCACAACGACATCAATTTCGGGATCGGTCCCGCCGGTACGGGTAAGACCTATCTGGCGGTGGCCTGTGCGGTGGAGTCCCTGGAATCCGACCGGGTACGCCGCCTAGTGCTAGTGCGCCCGGCGGTGGAGGCGGGCGAGCGGCTCGGCTTCCTACCTGGGGATCTGGCCCAGAAGATCGATCCCTATCTGCGACCCCTCTACGACGCCCTGTACGAGATGCTCGGCTTCGAGAAAGTGAACAAGCTCATCGAGCGCAATGTGATCGAGGTCGCCCCCCTGGCCTATATGCGTGGACGTACCCTGAACGACGCCTTCATCATCCTGGACGAGGCCCAGAACACGACGCCCGAGCAGATGAAGATGTTCCTGACCCGCATCGGTTTCGGCTCTACCGCCGTGGTCACCGGTGACGTTACCCAGGTGGATCTACCGCGTGGACAGGCCTCCGGGCTGCGCCAGGCGATCGAGATTCTGGGCCACGTGGAAGGTATCAGCTTCACCTTCTTCAATGCCCGGGACGTCGTGCGCCACGCCCTGGTTCAGCGCATCGTCGGGGCCTATGATGCCTTCGATCACCGGCATGCCGACACCCGGTAGGCCTGCCCTGTGAGCATGGGGAATAATCGGTAACGACTGTGGAAATCTGCGAGATCTGTGGATAGCAATCCTGAATGATTCGGCGTTGTCGGAAGGGAAAAGATCCCTCCTGCGTTGGGACAAGGTTTGACGTGTTGCGTTCGACGCGCCAAGGTGTGCTGATTGTCTGCTTAGGTCTTGCCAGCGTCTTAACGCAACCTACACCCACATGACCCCCCGCGCGGCCTGTGGGCGTGGATCCGTTTTAACCAGACAGCCTCTGAGCGCCGATCTTGGGATAATCTAATAGGTATCCAGAAAAACCCGTACCGAGAACAATCCGGAGCTCGAAACCATGCGATTCGTATTTTTACTCTTGGCCCTACTGGCCTGGCCCGCCTTCGGTAGCGAATGCTTCTGTCTGGTCGCTGCGGATGATGCCCTATGGTTCGACTGCCGAGAAATCCAATCACGGATCTTCTGCCTCGACAAGGACACCGGTAAGCAAGAACCGATCAAGCACCAGGATCTGACGCGAGTGGCGGGCGGGGAGCCGCCCTGCACCCCCTGCCGGCGGAACGATGCGGTCGACCTGAATGGTATCCGTGGCGAGGATGACGAGCAAAAGACGCCGCCTGCGACCACAACCCAGCCTGCCGCTGAGGAAGATTGACAGTGGACGACCGCCCCCGCATCCTAGACATCACCGCCGCCGTTACCCTGATCACGGCCCTGGTCTATACCGCCGGTTGGTCCTACGCCTACCATTGGTATGATCGCTTCGAGCTGGGGCTCATTGGCCTGGGTATCCCCTTCGAATATCACTTCATGTACGGCTTCTGGGTGTTACAGACGTTCTGGTGGCTGATACCGACCCTTGTGGTGTTTCTGGCCCTCACCTACTGGGCCCAGGTCGATCCCGTTCTGGATCTCTTGGCGCGCACCGCGCTGATCTGGGGCCTACTCGCCTTTGTGCTCTTCTACTACATGGGCAAGGCCGCCGCCGGTGCCGACTACCGGGACCACCGGGAATCGGGCTTTCAAAGCTATCCTTGGGTCCGCATCTGGACCATATCGGACCAGGGCCAGACCTCCGCCGAACCCCAGACTGCGCCGCAGGATTTGGCCGATGGTAAATACCGACTCCTGCTGCAGACCACCCAATCCCTGTATCTGATCCGACCCAGGCAGGACAGCGGCCAGCTGCCGACCCTCCAGATACCACACAATCAAATCCGCGCCTTGCGTCGGATACCCACCAATCCCGGTCGCAGCGGCGCATCGAGCCGATGATAGGCTATGAGAGGGTGGGCTGTGGAGCAGTCCGGGCTGAATTGGGCGGTAGTGGTTAAGGTTTAAATGGAAACGTCGCCAATAGCCGTGGGTTGGACACGCTATAAGCGGCACCCCTCTCCCTCCGGGAGAGGGCCGGGGAGAGGGGATCAAATAAAAAAATGGGGCATAATGAACCGCTCTAGGCTAACCATTTAAAAATTTACCACTACCAATTGGGCATGGGGAAAGAGGTATCTTTTATCCACAGATTGCACAGATTATTTCATTCTTCATCTGCGGAAATCGGCGTAATCTGCGGATTAAATAAGGAACGTAAACCGTGTCTTTGGATGACGGCATGCCCAACATCCGCATCTGGAAACAAGAGCCATGAATTTTACTTGTTGTCATTTCGACCGCAGGGAGAAATCCTCTTAGCTCGGCACGGGTCCCCAGTGCACAAGATCCCTCCTCCGTCGGGACAAGGATTTCTCGCTGCGCTCGAAATGACAGGAAAATGGTAGTGGCTAATGTATAAGTGATAACATGACCAACGGTACTGGCTACTATGTCCCCTCTCCCACCGGGAGAGGGGTTGGGGAGAGGGGATCAAAAAGATGAATCGCTCTACTTTTTCACTTATAAGTTCACCACTACCAGGAAAATTTTGCTGGAACGGGGTACTCAGGGCTGTTGACATTCAACTCTAACTGACTATTTTCACGTCTTAAGTAGCCCCAACACCCCAACGGTCCGCACAGCGGACCCTACAGTCAAATCAGGTGGCTAACGTAGGGTCCGCTGTGCGGACCTTCATAAATGTCAACACTACCCACGCCCTATAGGGGGCTATGCCCACCGCTTGGCTGTCGCGCGCTCACAGAACAAAACATCTACGAAAATCCGTGTCATCTGTGGAGAGAAGATTGGGCCGTGTAGAATGTGGCGAGTGAATCGGGAATGAGACCAAAGATGATGAACGCAGGCTCTAGGATTGCTTGCTTGGTATTCATACCGCTGGCCGTGACGATTCCGGCTTGTACGCTGGAGCCCGTCAGCCCTGAATCCGAGACTGTGCTCCAAATACCCCGTGAGCAGGGAGATGGAGAGCCGAGGCAAGGCCGAACCGCTGTATCTGCACGCCCTGGAGGCCCGCGAGCGAGTGCTGGGCCGGAACCACCCAGACACCCTTACTAGCGTTAACAACCTCGCCATCCTATATCACAAACAAGGTCGCTATAGCGAGGCCGAGCCGCTCTTGGTACGTGCCTTGGAGACTAGCGAGCGAGTGCTGGGCCAGGATCATCCCGATACCCTCACCAGCATCAACAACCTCGCCGTGCTGTATGAAGCCCAAGGCCGCTATAGCGAGGCCGAGCCGCTGTATCTACGTGCTCTGCAATCCAGCGAGCGGATCCTGGGCCAGGACCACCTCCAGACCCTCCTCAGTATCGGCAACCTCGCCGTGCTGTATCACGCGCAAGGCCGCTATGACGAGGCCGAGCCGCTCTCGGTACGTGCCCTGAAAGCTCGCGAGCGGGTGCTGGGCCAGGATCATCCCGATACCCTCACCAACATCAACAACCTCGCCGAGCTGTACCGTGAGCAAGGCCGCTATGACGAAGCCGAACCGCTGCATCTGCGCGCCCTGAAGGCCCGCGAGCGGATCCTGGGCCGGGACCATCCAGACACCCTCAGCAGCGTCCACAACCTCGCCGGGCTGTATGAAGCCCAAGGCCGCTATGGCAAGGCCGAGTCGCTGTATCTACGTGCTCTGCAATCCAGCGAGTGGATCCTGGGCCAGGACCACCCCCAGACCCTCACCAGCATCAACAACCTCGCCGTGCTGTATCACGCGCAAGGCCGCTATGACGAGGCCGAGCCGCTCTTGGTACGTGCCTTGGAGACCCACGAGCGAGTGCTGGGCCAGGACCACCCCGACACCCTCAGCAGCATCCACAACCTCGCTGGGCTGTACCGCGCGCAAGGCCGCTATAGCGAGGCCGAGCCCCTGTATCTGCGCGCCCTGGAGGCCAGCGAGCGGATCCTGGGCCGAGACCACCCCGACACCATCGCCAGCGTTAACAACCTCGCCGAGCTGTATCAAGTACAAGGCCGCTATAGCAAGGCCGAGCCGCTCTTTGTACGTGCTCTGGAGACCCGCGAGCGGATCCTGGGCCGGGACCACCCCGACACCTTGATCAGCATCAGCAGCCTCGCCTGGCTGTATTTCAAGCAAGGCCATTATGACGAAGCCGAGCCGCTCTATGTGCGAGCTCTGGAGACCAGCGAGCGGATCCTAGGCCAGAACCATCCCCACACCCTCGCCATTCAGCTCAATCTGGCCGTTACATTCCTCAATAACAGGCAGCGAGATCGGGCCATGCGGGAGCTACGCCGTATGGACGGACGATTGCGCCATTTTGTCGGCGCTCAGCTCACGACCACCCACCGGGAGCGAATCCGCCGCCGCTGGTTGCGGTCCAAATTCAGATTTCAGGATGTGATCTTCAGTCTCGCCTTACAGCATCCTGCGCCGGAAAATTTACGGCTGGCTGCGGATGTGCTGCTGCGTTGGAAGCGTTTGGCCGGTGAGACCGAGACTCTGACCGCCCAGCTCGTCCGCTCCAGCCAAGACCCAAGAGTCGTGAAGCTCGCCAAGGAGCTGAGCAGGCGCCGAGCCGATTTGAGTCGGCTGGTGAATCTGCCCGTGCCGGACGGAGAGGCCGCCATTACCGCCCGTAAGAATGACATCGCCACCACCCGAGCAGAGGTCGAACGCCTGGAGATAGAGCTTGCCGGACGGAGCCAGGCATTCCAGGATTATCTGACGAGCCGTACTCTCGACTGGCGGCAGATAAGATCCGAATTGCCTCGGAACTCGGCCCTACTCTCCTTGCGTGCCTTCAGGCCAGTGGACTTCGCGACCGAAGCATTCGGGGAGCCGCACTGGCTGGCCTTCTTGATCCCCGCGGAGCCCGGTGATGGGCCCGAGCTCCTGCTCCGGGATCTCGGCCCCATCGCACTGACGAAAGCGATGCACAAGGAACTGCGCGATACAAGCAGCAAGGAATCGGCCCAGATGCTCTATCGGCGGCTCTTCGGTAAGCTGGATATTGAGTTGGCTAAATACGAGCGGCTCTATATCGCTGCGGACGGCCTGCTGGATCTGGTGGCCTTTGCGCGGCTGGTGGTTCCGGACGGGCGCTATTGGGTGCAACGCCAGGCGTTGCATCAGATACGCACGGGCCGAGATCTGGTACAAAAGCATTCGGGGCAAACGGCGGCAAAGGGCATGCTGATCCTGGGCGGGGTGGACTACAGGCGTTTCCCGGCGTCGGGAAAGCAATCACCGCCCCCGGTCGGAACGCAGGAGGAAACCACCGACCAGCTGCTCGCTATGAATCGGCGCCTACACGATGAACGCGGGGGCTTTGGCAACCTGAAATTCACGGCTGGTGAGGCCAAGAAGGTAGGTCAGTTCTACGAAGCACTCTATGGTCAGGCCCACATCTGGCAGGCCCGATCGGCGGCCGAGAGTCGACTCAAGAATCGGCTCAGGAAACCGGACACGCCGCCCCGGATATTGCATCTGGCGACCCATGGCTTCTTTTTCCCCGAAAAGGCGGAACACACCGAGCGGCCCATGACCCTGGGCGGCCTGGCCCTGGCCGGTGCCAATGCCGGTATGCAGGGCCAGCTCAGCCCCGCCGGCCAAGACGGCGTCCTTTATGCCCTGGAAGTCCAGGATCTGAATCTGGAAGGCACTGAGCTGGTCACCCTCTCCGCCTGTGATACCGGCCGCGGCGAGGTGGACTACTCTGAAGGCGTCTACGGCCTGGTGCGCGCCTTCCGCATCGCCGGCGCCCGTCATCTACTCATGACCCTTTGGACCCTCAACGACGCCCTGGCCGAGGCGTTCATGCGGGATTTTTATGCCAATTGGTTCCAGGATCCCAAACGCCATCCGGCCGTGGCCCTGCGCAAGACCCAGCTGGCCTGGATTCACGACCAAGACCCCAAGCGCAGGGATCCGCAATACTGGGCGCCCTATGTTCTGATCGAGGGTCGGTAGCCCGTGGGGTGATCCGTGCCCACCGGCAATTGGTGGCGGTAAATTTTTAAGCCGAAGTGCCGGGTTTCGTGCCCCGACCCAGCCTACGGGCTTTTTTCAATCCGCAGATTACACAGATTTCTACAGATCGTTTCTGTCTCTCATCTGCGGAAATCTGCGCAATCTGTGGATAAAAGATATTTTCCTACGCTCAATTTTAGAGAAACTAGGCATCACCCAAATCTTCGCGGATCGATGCGTGCGGATTGGCGTGATTCGCAGCTCTCCCTGCCGAACGCGACCGGTTGTTTTCCAAGGCCGGCGTCTACATATTCGGCGGATGAACCTGAACCCAAGGGGGCAGCTATGCTGAAACTGAGTGATATCCTGGTAGCCCATAAGGAGGTCGAGTCCTTCGACACGCTTCTCCCCCTGGTTCAGGAGATTGCACGCAGTGGGGAACGTTTCTTCCGCATGGACGTAACGCCGCCCTACCCGGATACGCCCGCGGATTGGGAAGACCGGCTGGAGGCCGCATTCAGCGGGCTGATCCGCTAGCGGACATTGCAGCCGCTAGAAAGCACCGTCTTACCTGAGCAAGCAGAAAATCATTACTGCGAAGAATCCGGGCAGAAACCATGAAGCACTACGATCCAAAGGGTCTCCGGCTCGGGGACACCGCTGCCGAATCGGTCGTCAACTACAGTGCCCAGGAAGCCGCCCTGGAGTCCCACCTGCAAGCCCTGCAGGACCGGCATCGGGAGCTGGTGCAGAGCGCCGGCGCCCCGCAGGACATTGCCGACATCAAGCTGCAGACGGCACGTACCCTGGTCAATCTGAAGCGGGGCGAAGCGGCCTGGCCACTGGGTCGTGAAGCGCTCGATACCTTCATCCGATTGGAGGACTTCGAATCCGCCGCCGACGCCTGCGATGTCTTATTTCAGTCCGATCAGCCCGACTCCCTGAACGCCCTAGGCCAGGGCATCTGGCTCACGGTTACCTATCCGATGGACCCGGAGCTCTCGGTGGCGCTCTTGACCCATGTGATAGACGAAACACCGGACGACGCAGACGGCGCCGCTGTGGCCGCCACCACCGCCCTGTTTCTTGCCGACATCCGGGCCTCCGGCTCACAACGTGAAAACCTGATGTTCCTGGTCAGCCAAACCCTGGGAACGGTTGCCAGGCGCCACGGCAAGGTGGATAGCCAGGAGGCATTCGATCGCTGGATGGAGCGACTCGAGCTCAAGGACCCCGATAAATTCCTGGTACGCCTGCGCAATGTGGTGGATGTCCTGGTCCAGGACAACTGGTGGTTCGACCGCGAGGTACTCCAGGCCAAGCTGCCGGTGAATTAATATACTGCCACACGGCACAATCTGAGCTTTTGAATTTCCCCCTCACCCCCGCCCTCTCCTGGAGGGAGAGGGAGTGAAATGCGCAGATTGTTCCGTGTGAAAGTATAGCTACCGGTCACCGGCTGCCGGCTACCAGCCTGGTCGAGCATTTCAGCCGCGGGCACCGCGTCCGAGCCGGTACCCACGGCGAGAGGCTACTTGGCGCGTGCCCGTGGTCCGTAGACCAGACCGCCGGTTACCTCAATGGTCGTGCCGTCGATCGAGTCGTTGGCGATGACATGCTTGATGGTGCCGGCGAGCTCTTCCGGCTCGACCAGATGGCCGACATGGACGTCTTTGAGGATCGCCTCCAGGGCCGTCTCGTTCATCCCCTTGAGGATTTCCGTGGCGGTGTAGCCCGGTGAGACGCCGACGACCCGGATCGGCAGGTGCTTCAGGTGGAACTCGCCCACCAGGATCTTGGGCCACAGGGTGAGTGCGACCTTGGTAGAGGAATAGTTGAGCTGTCCGATCTGGCCGGTGCTGTTGATCGAGGAGGTGATCAGCAGCAACCCCTCCTTACCACTGTCAGCCATACGCCGGGCGGCCTCGCGCAAGGTAATGAAGGTGCCGATGAGATTGGTGTCGACGACCGCCTTGAACTGTTCGGTGGTCATGAAATTCTTGACCTTGCCGGTGTTCTTGTCGGTGTTGATCATCAGGCTGTCGGCAAAGCGCCCCGCGTTCGCCAGGACCACGTCGAGGGAACCGAAGGTCTCGATCGCCTTATCCATCAGCTTGCTCTGGTCTTCCTCCTTGGTGACGTCGGTCTGCACCGCGATCGCCTCGCCGCCCGCTTCCTTGATCTCCTTGACCGTTTGCTCCAGACGTTCGATACGCCTACCGGCAAGTGCGACCTTGGCCCCGTCCGCGGCCAGGTTTTTGGCAACCGCGGCGCCGATGCCGGTACCGCCGCCCGTGATGACGATTACACTGCCCTTTACGTCCACTCCGTACCTCCTTAGGTTTTTTTATGGTGGAAAAAAGCTTCCTGCAGGAATAGCACCCAGGATAGCGAGAAGATTCCAAACCTGCAGTTTGCGCCTAAAGATTATCAGATCGCAGATCTTCTGCAATAAGAGCTCACAACCTGGTCCTGTTGCAGCTCAGTCGGCACTGTAGTATAAATGAACGCTTATTTCGAGCCTCTATTCCTATATGACACCTTCGCATTCCATGCTGCGCATGAGTCATTATATGAATAATTCGCTTGATTAGAATATTACCATTAACTCTAATTAGGAGGAATCCTATGGCGGACTGGACCGAACAGGCCGAACAAATGTTGAAGACCTGGACCGAGGCGCAGAAGAATGTCTGGGACAGTTGGCAAGATCTCGCCGGTCGCGCCGTGGGTGCCCAACCGAAACCACAAGCCTTTGCGATGAATCCCATGGAATGGTTTCAGCAATCGATGTCGCTGTGGACGGACCCGGCCGGGGTTGCGCGGGATGCCGGTCGCCAGGTCTTCGGCAGCCAGTTTTCGATGATGCGCAACCTGGAGCTGCTGACCCGTGCCTGGCAGCTGGTCGCTCCCAAGCTCGATGCCGGTCGGGATTGGCGATCCCCCCTGTCGGGCTTCACGACTAACTGGTTTCAACAGCTCACCGGGGCGTCCGGCGACATGTTCGAGATGACCAAGGACACCCAGGCCCTCTGGCAATCCTACCTGAGCGAGTGGGGCCCCTTGCTGAAACCCTGGCTCTCGTCGGCGCTCGAGGCGACCGGCAGTGGGCATTTGGGTGAAATGATGCTGGGAGGATCGACGGGGTTGGGCCGCTTACTCACGATGGGGCAGGACGACTTCCAGACCGGGCCTTTTGTCGGGTTTGCCGAGATTCCCAGTATCGGCGTCACTCGCGAACACCAAGCGAAGATCCTGCGGGCCTTCGATGCCTTCGTCGATCTGCGCAAGGTCATGCTCGAGTTCAATAGGATGACGACCGGGGCCCTGAGTAAAGCGGTGGAGGCCGTGATGGAGGCCCTGGCGGAGAAGAGCAAACAGGGCGAGAAGATCCGGAGCGTGCGCGACCTGAATCGCCTGTGGCTCGAGTCCGCCGACAAGGTCTTCACCGAGATGTACGCATCCGAGGAATATCTGAAGGCGCAGCGCGAATTGTCAGCGGCCGGCATGTCCTACAAGCTCATGCAGCAAACGGTGGTCGAGATGGTCCTGAAGGGCCTGAACCTGCCGACCCGCAGCGAGCTCGACGATGCCTACAAGACGCTGTACGAATTGCGCAAAGAGGTCAAGGCGTTGAAAAAGGCCATGCACGAGCAGACCAAGCCGGCTATGGAAGCCAAGGCGGAAACCAAGCCGACGGCACAGAATGCGATCAAACAGGTAGAAACGCAAAAGACAGCGAAGAAGGCACCGGTCCGCAAGAAGCCGGCAGCGCGTGTGGAACCTGCTGTTTGAGTCGTGCCCTTCCGAACGCAATTCCTATCCTTTGGAGAAAATCCATGCTGTCACTACCCATCGATATCCAGCCCAAGGATGCCGTCAAAGAGATCAAGGAGATCAACGACAAGATCACCAAGGGCCTCGAATTCCTGAGCAATCTCAAGGATGAGGACGTGGACATCGGCACCGCGCCCAAGGAGACCGTGTACACGGAAGACAAGCTCAAGCTCTATCACTACCTGCCGACCCAAGACGACTTGCTCGGAACCCCGCTGCTCATCGTCTACGCCCTGGTCAACCGCTATCTGGTAGCCGATCTCCAGGAAGACCGTTCCCTGGTGCGTAACCTGGTCAACGAGGGCCTGGATACCTACCTGATCGAGTGGGGCGATCCGGCACCGGCGGACAAATACCTCACCGTGGACGACTATGTGAACGGCTATGTGGACAACTGCGTCGATTTCCTGCGTGAGCGGCACGGGGTCGACAAGATCAATGTCCTCGGGATCTGCCAGGGCGGCACCCTGGCCACCTGCTATGCGGCGCTGCACCCGGACAAGGTGGCAAACCTGGTTCTGACCGTGACCCCGATCGATTTTCATCCCGGCTGGGATAAGCAGAATCCGGAGGTCGGATTGCTCTTCAACTGGGGCAAAGGCGTGGATGTGGAGCTGATGGTCGATGCCTACGGCAACGTGCCCGCGGATGTCCTCAACTTCACCTTCCTCTTGGTCAAGCCCTTCGCGCTCAATTTCGGCAAGTACCATGACATGCTGGACATCCTGGACAACGAGAAGGCGATGATGAACTTCCTGCGCATGGAGAAATGGTTGTTCGACGGTCCGGATGCGGCCGGCGAGGCCTACCGGGAGTTCGTGCGGGATTTCATGCGGGACAACCAGCTGGTCAAGAACGAGAAGATGATCGGCGACCGCCTCGTCGACCTGGGTAATCTCACCATGCCGATCCTCAACTGCTATGCGACGGCCGACCACCTGGTACCGCCGCACTGTTCAAAGATACTCGGGGAGAAGGCGGGGACCGACGACTACACGGAAATGGCCATCCCCTCCGGCCACATCGGCATCTATGTCGGCGGCAAGTCGCAGAAAATGCTGGCACCGGGCGTTGCCAAATGGCTGCGCGAGCGGGCTTGACACGTAGCGGTACCATTTGAATCCGCAGATTACGCAGATTATTACATTGTCATAGAAATGAAAACATCTGCGATAATCTGCGCAATCTGCGGATAAAAGATTGCCGTTTGACCGTGGAAAACTGGTACTAAAAACAGCCAACTCAGCGGACGAATTTTCCGTGGCAATCCTGTCGGCTCAATGTTAGTAGTTGAGAACACAGGTTAGCGGCAGAACGGCTCAACACCGCGAGGACAGGCTATGAAACACGAATATACGGCTATTATTAAGGAAGAAGATAATTGGTGGATAGGTTGGATTGAAGAAGTCCCTGGAGTGAATTGTCAGGAAAAGACCTATGATGAATTAAAAAATACGTTGGAGGTTACTCTTAAAGAGGTGTTGGAGTTTAATCGGCAAGATGCTTTAGTAGCAGCAGGTATCGGATATATGGAAGAAAAAATCGCAGTATGAAAAGAAAGGAATTCCTGAAATACCTCCGCAGCCAGGGATGCGAATTGTTGAGGGAAGGAAGGAAACATTCATGGTGGTTCAACCCGGAGTTAAACAAGCGTTATGTAAGGACCTTGGCGTAGAATCAGTCAGATAGCCGCTAACAAACGCTTGCAGGGCATAGAAAGAATATCCATCTTGTGACACACCCGGCAAGAGCTGGCCGATGTGCACAAATTTATCATCTCCATTGCTTCGAATTAGGATACGATAGTAACGAAGATGGCATTTACTTGAAAGTATTTTATTTTGGCAACAAGAAATTTCAATCCGACTACAAGTAAATTGGGATAATGATTATGTTTAACCGACACGCTTTCTTACTTATCTGGTTTGTTGGAATGTTAAATGCTATTCCGACACTGGCACAGGAACGCGTTGCCTTAATCATCGGTAATGCCAATTACAAAACAGCACCTCTTAAAACCCCCTTGAATGATGCAGGTGAAATCGCACGCTATCTTAGCGACCATGGTTACGATGTCATCAAGGAACTTGATGCGGACGTAACAAAAATGGATAATAGCATCAGGAAGTTCATTACCCAGCTCAACAATTCAAAGCTGGGAGTTTTCTTTTATGCCGGCCATGGGATACAAAATGATGGAGAAAACTACTTGATGCCAATAGGTTCGCTTGAATCAGCGAAAAACAAACGCAGTTTGAAGCGGCAAGCCATCAACGCTAACGACGTCATGCGGGACATTAAGGCTTCTAGCCGCGGGCCTGTGATATTCATCCTGGATGCCTGTCGGAATGACCCGCTTAGTGACAAACCTATACAAGGAAGAGGGCGTGATGGAAGACCAGTTGTGGGACTTGCTCCTTTTGATCGTTTAGCCAATGCCTTTATTGCTTATTCAACGGCGCCGGACTCCGTGGCAAAGGATTATCTGACTCTAGACGATACTCACAGTCCATATGCCACAGCCCTTCTGGAAGCGTTAAAAGAATCTGAGCCAATGGAAATCATGTTCCGCAATATCAATGCTAAAGTGCGCAAGATGACCAACGGGGAGCAGCAACCCGGCTATTACTCGGAATTATCTAAGTCCGTATTTATTGTCGGCAAACCAAGCTCCCCACCACCACCTCCTGAAAACCCGCTACGCTTTGTTGGTTCTAGTACGGTAGGAGAGCAATTGCTGCCCAAGCTGTTAGAGGAGTACTTGATGCAAAGACGTAACGCAACTGGGATAAAATGGAAAGACGGCGAACGTACTGATGAATATCATACACAATTTATGACGATTACGTCCGCTTCCTCAGGAACACCCAATAACTTTATGGTGAAGGTGACGGGATCGGGCAAAGGGTTTGGCGCAGCCATCATTGGTGAGGCTGAAGTAGTCATGTCCTCGCGCCAAATCGAAAAGGAGGAGTATTCGGATTTGATTGAACGCTACAGCGCGGTGAGGGAACATGTTATCGCACTGGACGGAATTAAGGTAATTGTTCATCCCGACAATCCAGTAAACTCACTTACTCGGGAACAGATTCAACAACTCTTTCGAGGGAAAATCACCTGGGACCAAGTCGGCGGGAAAGCGATGGGCATTAAGCCATGCGTGCGTGTAAGCGGTGCTGGAACACGTGACGTATTCGATGATAGAGTGATGGAAGGTAAACGTTACTCGTTCACTGCAGTTGAAAACCTAACTAATACCAGTGTGAGAGACTGTGTGCTTGAAAATGTTGACCGAATCGGTTATGTGGGCCATGCCTATAGTGGAAAGGCAAAGGTGATAAACCTTTGGGAGTGTGCATTTCTCTACCGACCTGAACCATTACCTATTAAGACGGAAGAGTATCCCCTCAGTCGCCGCCTCTATCTCTATACCTTACCTGCCAATGGAGAAAATACTGCTTTCATTAAAGACTTCATTAATTTTGCGAAATCGCCGGAAGGTCAAACAATTGTCAGCCAGAAAGATTTTGTCGATCTTAATGGGAAAAGGGCTGGCAGGTTCTTAGGAGGCATCGTGCAGCAACGCTTGCGCTTAGCTCCAATGCTCGCCGAGGAATCTGAATTTCTGATGGATATGAATAGGCTTGCCATGCGCGGTGAACGCCTATCGTTTACCTTCCGGTTCAGGTCTGGTTCCTCAGATCTCGATTATCGGGCAAAGGACGACGTGAAACGTTTGATTTCTTATTACAATCAATTCTGGCAAAATCACCATCTGTTTCTGTTGGGATTCGCTGATTTTGAAGGACCAGCGGAGAGAAACAGGAGATTATCCTTGGATCGAGCCAGTAAGGTAGCGCAGTTTATCGAAAAAGATATGGGACAGAATATGAGAGAGCGTAATCTGCTGGATGTTAGGGGATTTGGAGAAAGTTTTCCGATTGCTTGCAATAATTGGGAAAGAGGGAGGAATAACAACCGGCGTGTGGAAGTTTGGGTTTCGCCAGATTAAATGAGTTGTTCTTCAGACTAGTCTCCGGTTTTTGTTTCCGTTTTTTACAGGCTACCGATTTGCGGTTGCCCTTTTCTAACTCTTATCACCTCTATTCTGATCGCCATCATATTCGGCATCCTCTTTTCTTACTTTGCAAACACCAATAAGATCCATAAGTATCTCAGGGATAAAAATATAACGCGAGAAACCTCGTATTCATCGGAGTGGTCCGGTTCATTCTTGGATAACGTAACATTCGTAGTTTTGCATTTCGACGATGAAAGGCGATTATACGGGTGGCCGATCGAATGGCCATCGGACCCGGAACAGGGACATTTTTTATAGCCGATCCCGCATGGATCCATGAAAATGGAAAAGAAGAAAGAATACCTGGAGTCAAAAGCATTTTAGTGGATACTAAAGGTATAAAGTGGGTTGAATTCCTCGAAAACACTTGGGAGAAAGAGGATGAGTAAAAAACAGTCGAATCCTCCACCACCGAAAAATGTAAGACCGGAACCACCACCGCCGCCGCCACCAGCACCTCGTCAGTATGATATTCAGTATGATGGAGCTAACCCTCCGCCGCCAAAAAATGTAAGGCCGGCACCCCCGCCACCACCGCCTCAAAAGAAGAATGGCTGATAAGATCAATTGGTATCCAGGAAGGAAATCCGGAAATAGATTACAGTTGGCATGAAAGAAACCTGATGAGGTGAAACGTGCGATTTACGCTCGAAACAGAACAGGAAACGGACGGACGATGGATTGCCGAGGTACTCGAAATTCCCGGCGTAATGAAATATGGCAAGACGCGGGAAGAGGCCATCGCACAAGCCGAATCCCTTGCCCTTCGCGTGTTGGCGGAACGTATCGAAGCATGAGTATGCAATGAATATTTGGGATGCCGATAAGCTGGTCTTGTTTATTGCCTTTGTGATTCCAGGCTTTATATCCATAAAAACATACGACCTCCTCGTGCCATCAGAACGAAGAGAAGTTGGAAAATCCCTGGTAGATGTGGTTGCATATAGCTGTATAAATTATTCGTTGCTGTTATGGTTGATAGTGCTGGATTATAAATACCAATGGGGAAGCAACTATCCAGCTTGGCACATTCTGTTAGTTTTCCTTTGGTTGCGGAAACAGAAGTTTTTCAAAAAATATGCGCCTCATCCAATAGCGAAACCTTGGGATCGCGTCTTCAGAAACGGCCAGTCTTACTGGATTATTATTGAGCTGACTGGCGGTGAGATAATAGGCGGTATGTACGATACAAAGTCATTCGCGTCTTCTTATCCAGCTGAAGAACAATTATATCTTCAGCAATTATGGGAAATTGGAGGAAATGACAAATTTGTCAGGCCACTCGAAAGATCCCATGGCGCCATAATCTCGGCCAGCGCGATCAAACTCATCCGCTTTTATCAATGAATCTGGAGTGATTGACATGAGTGACAAGAATATTCCGCTTCGTGATGGTTATCAGCCAGTGCATGATAAGGGCCACCAACCAATAGAGGGAAATATAGAGGGAAATTTAGATCCCAGTAATCCACCTGGTGATAATACGAAATCTGCAAATCGGAATAGTGGACAATCCGGAGACTCAAGTCACGACTCCTGACGGAATGCTGCACGCGGATCCGGCAAAGCGGCGCGGTTTCCCGTTATCGCTCCAGCGGACCGTGCCTTTCTGGCTGATATATTAGTTGGTGTTGGTCTAGCTGGTCCCTTATTGATGCTGGAGCGTGGGAGCCAGGGGTAATCTCACGGAATTTGACCGTTTGTCAGGTAGAAACGCTGGCAATCATCCTAGAAGGTTATGGGATCGACCCTATGGACGCGGTTGTTCTCATCAGTAGAGATCGGTGTCGTTGACACAATTCGATTCCTGAGCCAGTTCAGAGCCGGCACGAGGAACTACACTGAAGAACGCGAGCAGCTTTTCAAGGGCATGTCCGTGAAAGACATAATCGCCGATATCAAGTCGCAGCGGAAAAGCGTCTAACGAGTTGCCGAATATCAAAAAAGACAGGAAGAAAACGTACAATCAATTATGGGCCAGCAAGGCAATCTTCCGGATTTTGAAAAACTCAACCACTATGCACTAAAGTGCATAGGTTGCCCCCTGGACTGAAAGTCCTAAATCATTCCAGGATAATGTTT
>NZ_FLUY01001018.1 GCF_900092655.1 Candidatus Thiosymbion oneisti | reverse complement strand
TCGGGTGACGGCGCGCCAATCATCGCAGCCAACGTGACCACCACAGGCGCGCCTTACCCGACCTACGTGGGCTTATGTCTACCTGAACCAGCTTCGCGAAGCGCTGCGACGCGAACACTGTTCGTTGCACGCCGACGTTCGGATGACGAACCCTGTCCACCTGCCGGTTACGCCGGAGCGTGCGGCATCGATTCCGCGACCCATCCTAGCCCGCGTAGGTCGGGTAAGGCCAGGGAGGCCGCCACCCGACAATCGTCTTTGCGTCGGATGACGGCGCGCCAATCATCGCAACCGGCGTGACTACCACAGGCGCGCCTTACCCGACCTACGTGGGCTTATGCCTACCTAAACCAGCTTGGCGAAACGCTGCAACGCGAACACTGTTCGTTGCACGCCGACGTTCGGATGACGAACCCTGTCCACCTGCCGTTTACGCCGAAGCGCGCAGCATCGATTCCGCGACCCATCCTAGCAATCCGCGAAAATCTGCGCAATCTTGCGCAATCTGTGGATAAAAACGGCTTCCCTTGCGGGCGAGATGCCTGCGCTCCGCCGGCGAGTCGACGCCTACAGCCCATGGTCTTTCCGCTGCCAGGTAGAAGGAAAATAACCACAGAGGACACAGAGGACGCCGAGAAGGGCACCGGCCAATTCTCTGTGTTCTCTGTGCTCTCTGTGTTCTCTGGTGCGCCAGGAGAAGCCTGGTTAGTCTAGCAATCTGAAAGGAGGTTGCCATG
>NZ_FLUY01000155.1 GCF_900092655.1 Candidatus Thiosymbion oneisti | reverse complement strand
ATACGCCGCCCCTCTGGCTTGCTGAGAAGGCAAATTTGCGCAAAATATCCTAACCAGTCTGGAATCCATAAAGAGCCTTCCTTTATTTAATCCGTAGATTACATAGATTTTCACAGCTTGTTTCGTTCTCCATTTGTGAGAATTCGTGGGTAGAGAAGCTGTATTTTTCCTATGCTCAATCTAATTGAAGCGCTATCCTTTTGCGTCCTTTGTGCCTGTGTGGTTCACAAATAGCCGGAAGCTGGCGACTGGCATTTACTTGCCCCGATACACCGAGCCCGGCGCTTGCGCGCCTTCTTTGCGTGCAGGTATGATGATAAGTCATGACGACAGGCGCGTAGCTCAGCTGGTTAGAGCACCACCTTGACATGGTGGGGGTCGTTGGTTCGAGTCCAATCGCGCCTACCATCTGTGAGCCGCCGACCGCCGGTGACGATCGCTTGCCGCCGGCGCGCGGTGGTTTTCTCTACTTTCATGTGGTCTCCCGTATGGATCACCACTGAGTCGCAGGTCTTGTTGCATGCCTCGGATTACCCTTCCTGACGGTTCCCGGAAACAGCTCGATGGCCCAATCTCCGTCCAGGAGGTCGCCCTTGCTATCGGTCCCGGTCTCGCTAAGGCTGCCCTGGCCGGTCGGGTGGATGGGGTGCTGGTGGATACCACTTTTCTCATCGACCGGGATGCAGCGGTCGCCATCGTCACCGTCCGGGACGAGGCTGCCCTGGAGCTGCTGCGTCACGATGCCGCCCACGTCATGGCCCAGGCGGTGCAGGAGCTCTACCCCGGGACCCAGGTCACCATCGGGCCCGCCATCAAGGACGGCTTCTACTATGACTTCGCCCGGGACGCGCCTTTCACCCCGGATGACCTGACCCGCATCGAGCAGCGTATGGGGGAGATCGTCGCACGCGATCTGCCTATCCGACACGAGGTCTGGGACCGGGATGAGGCGATCCGGGTCTTCGGCGAGCTCGGCGAGCAGTACAAGGTGGAGATCATCCGGGATCTGATCCCGGAGGGCGAGGCGGTCTCCGTCTACCGCCAAGGGGATTGGTTCGATGTGTGCCGGGGCCCCCATCTGCCGTCGACCGGCAGGCTCGGCAACGGATTCAAGCTGATGAAGGTGGCCGGCGCCTACTGGCGGGGCGACTCCCGCAACCGGATGCTGCAACGCATCTACGGCACTGCGTGGCGGGATCGGAAGGAGCTCAAGGCTTACCTGCACCGCCTCGCGGAGGCCGAGAAGCGGGATCACCGTAAGCTCGGCAAGGCCCTGGACCTGTTCCATTCCCAGGACGAGGCCCCGGGTATGGTGTTCTGGCACCCTAAGGGCCGGACCCTGTATCTGATCCTGGAGCAGTATATCCGTGACCAGCTCCGCGCGCGGGGCTACCAGGAGGTACACACGCCCCTGGTAATCGACCGCAGCCTGTGGGAAAGGTCCGGGCATTGGGATAAGTTCCGCAAGGATATGTTCGTTACCGAGTCGGAGGACCGGGTCTTTGCCATCAAGCCCATGAACTGCCCAGCCCACATCCAGATCTACAACCAGGGTCTGAAGAGCTATCGGGACCTGCCGCTGCGCCTGGCCGAATTCGGCTCCTGCCACCGCAACGAGCCTTCCGGGACTCTGCACGGGCTGATGCGGGTGCGTAACTTCGTCCAGGACGACGCCCATATCTTTTGCACTGAGGGACAGATCCTGGCGGAGGTATCCGATTTCATCGACCTGCTGTTCGAGGTCTATCGGGACTTCGGTTTCGACGAGGTGCTGGTCAAGTTCTCTACCCGTCCGCAGCTGCGGGTGGGCAGCGACGCGGTCTGGGATCGGGCGGAAAGGTCCCTGCGGGACGCCCTGGAGCAAAAGGACCTGGACTGGGAGCTGCAACCGGGAGAAGGCGCCTTTTATGGCCCTAAGATCGAGTTTTCCCTGCGCGACTGCCTGCAGCGAGTCTGGCAGCTCGGTACCATTCAGCTCGATTTTTCCATGCCCGAACGCCTGGGTGCCCACTATATCGCCGAGGACAACAGCAAACGGATACCGGTTATGCTGCACCGGGCCATTCTCGGCTCTCTGGAGCGCTTCATCGGTATCCTGATCGAGCACTATGCGGGTGCTCTCCCCCTCTGGCTGGCCCCGGTCCAGGCAGTCGTCCTGAACATCACGGACCGCCAGGCAGGCTATGTGCGCGAGGTCGTTAACACCTTGCGCGCCAAGGGCTTCCGGGTGGAATCGGACTTGAGAAACGAGAAAATCGGCTTTAAAATCCGCGCACACACCTTGCAGAAGGTGCCTTACCTGCTGGTGGTCGGCGACCGGGAGGTCACGCAACGGACGATTGCCGTCCGGGACCGCACAGGTAAGGATCTCGGCACGCTCGAGCTCGCTGACCTCGTCGCCCGGCTGGGCGAAGAGGTCAGGAATCGAACCCACTGACGACCGGCACCGCGCGGACTATCCTCATTTAAGCATCCGGGCTGTCCGCGCCGTTGCTCGTTCTTGATTGTTACCTGTTCGGAGGAACCTGCTATCGCTGCGCCAAAGAGAAACCGCGTCAATCATGAAATAACCGCCTACCAGGTAAGGCTCATCGACGCGGAAGGTAATCAGGTCGGTATCGTAAATCTGGAGGAAGCCCAGGAACGGGCAACGGGAGTGGGATTGGATCTCGTGGAGATTGTCCCCAACGCGGAGCCGCCGGTCTGTCGCCTGATGGATTTCGGAAAGTTTCTGTTCGACCAGAAAAAAAAGAAGTCCGAGGCCCGTAAGAAGCAAAAGCAGGTTCAGGTCAAGGAGGTCAAATTTCGTCCCGGGACGGATGAAGGAGACTATCAGGTCAAGCTGCGCAACCTGACCCGGTTCCTGAATGACGGAGACAAGACCAAGGTCACCATGCGCTTTCGTGGGCGTGAGCACGCACACCGTGAGCTGGGGCTCCAGCTGCTGCGGCGCGTAGAGACCGACTTGGCCGAAATCGGTGTCATAGAGCAACAGCCGCAGATGGAAGGACGGCAGATGGTGATGGTCCTGGGTCCCAGGAAGAAATAGCGGCCATGTAGGTCGCTAGGCGCTTTTATACCGTCGCACATGGTCCTTTGCGACGGTGAAGCCGGTAGGTTGTACGGGCATATGTTTTAACTACGAATCACGCGAATCCATTCGCGAGGATTCGCATGATTCGTCGTTTCTCCTCTTGTTTGTCGACCGGTAACGCTTAACTTAATGGCATTGGGTTGTAGACGGGCTGTGCCCAGTGACGATTCATAGGCCGGGACTTTTGTAACATTAGGTGACTGCTCGGCGGCTTAAGTCATACCCAAGAAGGACGTAGCCGCTACGCGGAGGTTTCCTTTTCCACCCACACAAAACGGAACAGGGTCAGATCTGATCTACCTGAATGCCTACATTGCTGAACAAAGATGGGTTCAAATTTTTCTTCTATGCAAACGAACACGAACCACGTCATATTCATGTATTGAAGGGTGAAGGTTTTTTCAAGATCGAACTGGAAACCCTTCGGATCGTCAACAACCGCATGAAACCGAAAGATCTGAGAAAAGCGATGGCTATTGTGGAAGCGAACAGAGATAATTTTATCAGAGGTTGGGATGAACGCTTCACTCAAAGGTAAAAAGGTTCGGTTCGACGACCGATATCTTCATGTGGAATTAGTCGATGGGCGCATCATATCGACTCCGATAGGATGGTATAAGGAATTGCAGAATGCCACATTCAATCAAATAACCAACTACACATTTATTTGTGCGAACACGGGGATTGAGTGGCCCGATATAGATTACCATCTGAATATAGAAAGTATGCTGATTGCCACGTCGCAAGCCAAAGCAGCCTAATCATAAAGCTGCATTTTTCGACCCATTTGCGTTGATTCGCGTTCATTTGCGGCAAAAAAAGAGTTTCTCTGGGCGTACACGGCAGTGCGTAGAGACACGATAACTCGATAAGAAACGGCGGAGTAGGACAAAGAGATGCCCAAGATCAAGACCAATCGCGGGGCGGCCAAACGCTTCAAACGTAACGCCGCCGGGACCTTCAAACGGAACGCCTCCCACCGGCGGCACATATTGACCAAGAAGAGCACCAAGCGGATGCGCCATCTACGGGGCCCCAAGGCGTTGCACAAATCGGATGTGAAATCCGCCCAGCGGATGATCCCTTATTGTTGACTCGCAGTTTCGAGTACCCAAGCGAGTGGACAGTCGTGTGAAATGGAAACCGCGTTCTCGCTTCACGGCCTGGAAGACGGCAAGGTAGCGTTAGAGATGCTTGGCCCGGTCGGATCGATTCCGGAGAGATACAGATGCCACGTGTAAAACGAGGCGTTACAGCACGCGCCCGTCACAAAAAGGTGCTGAAAGAGGCCAAGGGTTACTATGGTGCCCGCAGCAGGGTTTACCGGGTCGCCAAGCAGGCCGTCATCAAGGCCGGCCAATATGCCTATCGTGACCGGCGCCAGAAAAAGCGCCAATTTCGCTCCCTGTGGATCGTTCGCATCAACGCGGCTGCGCGCGAGCACGGGCTGTCCTACAGCCGTCTCATGAACGGCTTGAAGCAGGCCGGTATCGAGATAGACCGCAAGGTGCTGGCCGATATTGCCTATCGTGACAAAGTGGGCTTCGCGGCCCTGGCCGAGCAGGCGAAAGCGGCGGTTGCCGCCTGATGACTCGCACTAGTACCTCATTTCGCTTGATATTGCCGGTAGAGTCGCTTGAGCTTGTGCGAGCTTTCTCACCCGGGTAGTGGTAGATTTTTAACTGATTAGATTGGTTGATAGCGCCCGTAGGATGCGGTGAGCGTGGTATACCGCTTCATGGATGGCATTGACGGCCGGCGCGA
>NZ_FLUY01001209.1 GCF_900092655.1 Candidatus Thiosymbion oneisti | reverse complement strand
GCTAGACTAACCAGGCTTCTCCTGGCGCACCAGAGAACACAGAGAATTGGCCTGCGCTCTTCTCTGTGTCCTCTGTGGTTCGAAAGGACTTTTGCGACACCCTCCGAAACCGGGGGGGCTAGCCGGGATTTACAATCATGAGCACGGACAGGGCCTTGGATCCTGCAGCCTCCGCTCT
>NZ_FLUY01000716.1 GCF_900092655.1 Candidatus Thiosymbion oneisti | reverse complement strand
AGTGTCTCGGAAACTCGTAGCCGCTGCTGCATGGGCCTGATGTGCTTGATTTTCATGAGGATTCAGCTCAATTGAGAGCGCCCTCTAGTCCGTAGGATGGGCAAAGCAAGTGCCCATCAAACTGATCTCAAGGTTTTGGTCATTCCGCGGAGGTTTTCGCATCGCGGTTGCTGGTTAGGATGCACCAAGCGCAGTGTGCCCAT
>NZ_FLUY01001284.1 GCF_900092655.1 Candidatus Thiosymbion oneisti | reverse complement strand
ATAACCGTAAAGATAAAGTTTGAGCAGCAGGGCCGGCTCGAACGCCGCCTGACCGGGAGCCAGATCGCCGGTCGTGTGGGTAAAGCCGAGCGCCTGCAAGTCGAGCGTGTTCACGTCAGCGTCGA
>NZ_FLUY01000350.1 GCF_900092655.1 Candidatus Thiosymbion oneisti | reverse complement strand
CGGCTGATCCAAGATGAGCCATGAGCAATACAGAGATCGAGACTTTCGACAGCGTTTGGGACGCGATCGCCGACACACCGGCGGAGGCGGCCAACCTCAAGCTACGCTCCCAACTGATGGAGCAGATCGGCACCATCATAGCGGAACGGGGCTGGACCCAACACGAGGCGGCCATTCACTGCGGCGTAACCCAGCCGCGGATAAACGACCTATTACGCGGTCGTATCTCCCGCTTCTCCCTCGATGCACTGGTCAATATCGCCGCGGCACTCGGCCTGCATGTTCAGGTACGGTTGGAGGCGGCTTGATGCCTTGTGGTGCTGATTGACACGCCGCCCACCACAGGCATGTCTGCGAGGACATTCCTGTAGAGTGGCTAGTACACATGCTCTCAACTACCGACAACATTGAGCGGACAGAACCTTCCCGGAAGAATTAGCCGCAAATCAACGCAAATAATGAGTGAATTGATTTGCATTCATTTGCGGCAAAAAATAATTCCCATGTTACCGTTACTTCGGTACTGCTGTACTAGCTTGTGTAGGTTGGGGTTCATTGTCCGAAGTAAGGTTGAAACCACCGCCTTTAGGCGGTTAGTTTTATCGATTAGTGTTTCCCCATCGGTTTTGTTTTGGGAGGATATGATGGACTATCGATATGGTAGTCATACCGTCTTTAAGATCCAGTATCACTTTATATTTGTGACCAAATATCGCTACCAGGTATTGAAAGGGGATGTTGCTCTGAACCTCTGGAGAGGTGACGGAAGAGATGATCAAAGAATACCTGGACCATCACTTTGAACCCAAAGGTGATGACAATTTTAGGACAGAAGGGCCATAAAACGGGTCTTTCGACCCGTATCCGGACTTTCAGTCCGTAACTTCAACCCACCAGCTTTAGCTGGTGGTTGTTGAGTCGTCACCCCACCTAGGCGTTATCCTTTACCCTGTCACCCTTGGGAAGTCATCAGAACAATGTCTGTTATATCCAACCCTATCATCATGATGGGAAAGCCCACTATCAAGGGCACACGTGTCACCGTGGAATCAATCCTGGAACGGCTGGTGGCAGGCGAGTCCGAGGCCACCGAGGCCAAAAACAGCCGACCGCCCGATAGATGAATCACTTCCATGCTAACCACACTAGCTCAAGTTATAGCAAATATCGTTGCCGATACGCTCGTGTTGGGTGTGTTGGCCTTGGGCATGGGTATTCGCGTTAGGTCAGCTCAAGTCTATGATTTCAGTTACTTCGCCATGTTCGCTTTAGGGGCTTATTTATCATGGGCTTTAGCCACGTTGGGAATCCCGTTTCTGGTCTCTGTCTGCGTCGCGCTCGGGACCGTAAGCCTTCTCGCCTTGTTAATTGATTTGGTCATATTGCGCAATCCACTTTCGCGTAATCGTCGTCTTGAGGCGATGATTGCGTCACTTGGTCTGTTCGTCGTCGTTGAGAACGCCATTTCTCTTATCGCTGGCCCCGAGACGCAGGTTCTCGCGGAAACTCCTCTCGAAGTTTACGATCTCCAGTGGCTACCAGGCGCCCCGATCCTCAATTCCCACCAGATCTTTGCCATTGCTGCCAGCCTGCTCGTCATGTCCGTTGTGACGGCGTTTGTGATTAGCAGTGAATGGGGGATTCGATTCCGGGCCACCGACGACAACCGTGATCTAGCCTTCGCACTTGGTCTCCGTCCCTGGCGACTGGTCTCGGAAGCACAAGTCCTGTGTGCTATCCTTGCTGCCACTGCGGGGATTCTCTATGCATTGGATCGAGACCTCACACCCGAGATGGCGCTAAGACCGATGCTTCATGTCACCGTTGCCATCGTGCTCGGCGGGTTAGGAATGCTTCTCGGACCTGTGGTGGGGCTCTTCGCTGTGACCACAACTTGGCACCTCACCGGTCTCTATTTCGATACTCAGTGGCAAGATATGTCCGTATTTCTCCTCCTTCTGATCGTGCTGTTGGTTACGCCTCAAGGCCTGTCGAGAACATTCACCGGATCACTGCGCGACACCTAGGATTCTGCCGCTATGCAATACGACCCCATTCTTGAAGCGCAGTCGACGTCAAGCGAACCTCCCCCTTCCCCACGCGAGGCCAAAGAGGTTGTCGCGACAATGAACAATTGCTGTAGCACCGCGCGTAAGCAGAAGCCGCCCCTCCTGGTGAAGGATATGGAAGGTCCATGCCACGGACTCAGGCACCGACCGGGAGCCTCAAGATTCCATATCCATGTAGACGCCGATCGCCTGAGTGGGAGCCTCGAAGCAAAGCTCAAGGCTGCCGGGTATGCCGAATCTGACTTCCTCCGACATGACGGCGGTGAACCTCGGCCCAGATTCATCCGAACCCTAAAACTTGATGATGGGCGCACTTACAAGATTGCGCTGCAGGAAGTGACAGAGGTCTGCAAAGCAGACGATTCCTTTATTGGGTTTGTTGAAGGCGAAGTAATCTGCGCCAGAGAAAGCATCATCGAGAAGGAGTACGATCCCTCTGTCCCGATACCCTTTAGAGTCTCCGCACGAAGGGAGCCAGGCGGTTTCACCAAGACTGCCGATATGCACGTGACCCTCTGTCCCTTGGAATCCCACCCACAACTCATCGAACGATTGTTTTGCATGGGGTTCTCGCTGGTCCTGGCCCCTAAGCCCAGTGGACTAATGGCCGTATTCTCATTGCAGGGCACTCGTGAGACTATCGGTTGTCTGTTCAAAGCAACCTGTGAGTACCTACGAGCAGCCGGGGGCGCTGCTCAATGCTCGACCAAGGACGAGCGTATTACTTGGCTATGGGTATCGGGTGCCGATGCCCCCGCAACCCGTGTGATCACTAAAGTTATCTAATCCACCTATTCGATCATCGGTCTTTAAACGCGAGGTAGACAGGATGAACACAAGATTCGGAATTATCCTAACGATAGCTGTCGCTATCTTGGCGGTGTGGGTGTGGCTCCACTTTGGTGCCAAGGAAACTGTGCCACAAGCAGGATCGGCCGAATTTCGCATTGGCGCAATTCTTCCGCTATCCGGCAAGGCGAGCCAATATGGGCAGTGGATCCAGGAAGCCCTGGAGCTTGCCCGGGAAGACATTAATCGCGAGGGCGGGATCGCCGGATCCGAGCTGGTGATCATCTACGAAGACGACCAAGCCAACCCTAAGCTCGCTACCTCGGCGATGACCAAACTCGTAGGGGTGGATAAGGTCCCTGTG
Organism: Candidatus Thiosymbion oneisti; assembly: GCF_900092655.1. Taxonomy (GTDB): domain Bacteria; phylum Pseudomonadota; class Gammaproteobacteria; order Chromatiales; family Chromatiaceae; genus Thiosymbion; species Thiosymbion oneisti. The sequence goes on along the minus strand of NZ_FLUY01000350.1, from coordinate 16,136 downwards.
GTTTTCGGTAGTTGGGCCTCTTCCTCCGTATTGGCCCAAGCACCCATTGCCAACGCAGCAAAGGTTGTTGTCATGTGCCAGGGCATCTCGCCCAAAGTCCGGGATGCAGGCGACTTCATCTTCCGGATGCTCCCGGATGCCTCCGTCTACATGGAATACCTCGTCCCCTATGCGGTCGAGACCGCGCAACCTAAATCGGTCCTCTCGATGTATGTCAACAATGATTTCGGTGTCGGGCTCGCGAGTTCCGCAGAACAACTCTTACGCGAAGCCGGAGTATCCGAGATCAAGAAACAGGCATTTGCCCAGGGCGAAACCAATTTCCGTACCCAACTCACGGTCGCGAAAGAAGACAAGCCAGACGCCATCTTTATCTTCTCTTACGCAGAGGCCGGCCATATCCTCAAACAGGCGGAGGAGCTCGGTATGGACGTCCCTTTCTTTGCATCCGGTACCTTCGAGAACCCGAATATCCTCACTGTCGCTGGAGACGCCGCAAACGGAGTTGTTTATCCCTACCATATCGATCTTGACTCCCCACTGCCCATCTACCAGGCATTTCAAGCCCGTTACCAGGAACGCTACGGACGCCGCGCGGAAGCCTTCGGCATCCTCGCTTACGATGGCCTGCGCATCCTGGGCGAAGGTATGCGGCGTTGTGGTCGAGACGGGGAGTGTATTCGCGACTATCTCTACAATGTTGATGACTACGTGGGCATAACCGGCAAGAGTGCTTTTGATGACCACGGCGACATCATCAAGGAGCTCATCATGAAGACTGTACGTGACGGTGAGTTCGTACGGATGGACTCTAACTGAGAGCAATCGGAGCTACTATTCACCGGATAATGCGCAGAACGCATCCATGCTGAGAGTAAAGTAAATATGGAATCTGTTGAAAGCTATGTATATCGGGCCCGTTTCCAACCCTTTTGTAGAGATCACTATGAAGTGATCCAGGCGTTTTGGAAACGCTTCGTAAAGGACCGCAAAAATGGCGAACCGGAATGCCATTTGTATCTGTGGGCTGTACGGAGTTTGCGGACAACCGCGATCAATGTCCATCCCCATGATATCAATGGTGACATCACGGGTCGGCCCGAGCTATTCAGACACAGAGTGGAATTCAACCCCTTTCGCTTTCCGGAATGTGTTCGTATTTTTAGGCGTGACCTTCGCTTTTTCTTGGATAGCGATAAACAAGAACTTCCAGATCAGAGCAAAGAAGAATTCGACAAGTTTAAGGAATGGCTTTCCGTTCATCTTCACATCCTCTCTGTACCCTTCTCGATAGATGAAATGACCAATTACTGGCACGACAGCAAAGGTCATATATATGAAGCCATTGATCCAGTGGATCAAAACTACCAAAAGCTAAACGGAAAGTTCAGAAGTCTGTTTGACAGTATTTTTCCAAATACCAGCCAGGTACTCAATGAGGAGTTCAATGACAAAAGGAACGTTTCTTGGTTCGAGATCGCCAAGTCCCTCGTAGCTAGATTTCAGGACACGGGTTCACACGACATGCCCCATATTCTGTTGCCGATGTTTGACCACCAGGATACTTTAGACCACCAGAAATTGAAGGTGTGCAATTGGCAGCGATACTACTGTTATCTTGATTGGGTTGACCCAAATCGCCGAGTTATCCGGAATGGCAGGCATACTGATACGATCCTCCTTGTAAAGACGCCGGATCGAATAGAGCAGCTATCCGCGCAAAACGCATTTATCTATTACGCGCTCTTGCTGTACCTTGGAGAGGATAAATCGAAGGGCCTTTATCCCCAAGAGCAGAGCTACGGAGATGAAATTAAACTCGCAGAAGATTTCCTTGAAGGAAGATCATCTAAACAGACAATTACGCTATTCAAGGAGAATGTGATCGACTACAGGAAAAACCATGCGACACAGCTTGAAGCTGGATTTGCAATAGATGCAGTTGATAATCTTTTCAACATGATACGGATGCCTAATACCGCACCCGACGATGCCGAACAACTGTCGCCTTTGTGGAGCAATAACTCAGACTTGCATAAGATACGAAAGTTCGTTGAACAAAATTGGACAGAGGGAGACTTAAAGACAAGAGTTGGTCACGGTGATTGGCAGTTCAAGTCGCTACTGGAAAAGATGAAGGATATTTTGGGGCAAGCTTCGGTTAAGCAAGCAATGATGCGAGTGAGCTTATGTGACAAACCAGCGTCTATCGATAGGGAAGATGCGAAAACGATACTGGAGTACGACGAAGGAAGTAAATCGTGACCGATAATCTGCGTGCCATGACAGAAGCAATTACTTCGAAGAACAGAAGCATCCTACGACTAATCGTGCGGTATCGAGTGCTTCTATCGGTTTTTTCCGTTGTTTTTATCGCGGCCGGAGTGAATGCTTTTTTTCTACATCCAGTAAATGTTGTGCAAATAAATTTGGTGTTTGATTCCTTGCTATTGATTTCTTCTGGAGGGATGTTTCATTCAGTGAGAGAGCAATGCGATCAATTACTAGACCTTGCCAATGGAATATTCCGTGATATCGACGCGAGGCATGAAGAAGCGCACGGTATCTACATCCGGTTATTTTTTTCTGTGTTGGCCTCTTTCCTGGGCCTCGTTGGAATACTGATTGCCAGATAGGTTTGGAGCAGTTGGGAGAGCAACATTTACCAGCTGCATATAATCATCCTCGCCGCAGCCTACGTAACTGTTTGTGCCGGATCGTACCTGATGGTCCGTAGCGCCGGTGCGATTTCGCTTGGGCAGGGTGCACTACTCGGAATCGGTGCCTACGCCATTGCCATCGGGTCCGCGGAATTTGGACTGCCGTACTGGGTATCTCTTGTTAGCGCGGTTGGGCTCTCATCGCTGGCGGGCCTGGTGCTGGCGCATCTCTCGATTCGGTTGCAGGGGGACTATCTGGTCATCTCGACACTCTCGTTCCAGTTAGTCTTGTACGAGATCGCGCTGAACTTCACCGGGTTGACAAACGGCCCAATGGGGATCGTGGGAGTTCCTCGACCTGAGTTGCTCGGGATGTCCTTCGAATCGGAATCATGGCTGCTCGGTTTCGCGCTTGTCGTCGCAATCGCGGCTCTGGCTGTAGCCTCGACAGTGCAAAGGTCTCCCTTCGGGTCCGTACTCGTTGCCGTGCGCGAGCAGCCTACCATCGCTACAGCTACCGGCTACAGCGTGCGCAGTATCAAGGCTCAGGTTTGCGCCCTAGGAGGTGTCTTCGCAGGTATGGGGGGCGCGGTTATCGCAGGGGCGACGCGTTTCGTCGATCCTTCCGTCATGGCACTCGGCGAAAGCTTGCTAATCCTGTCCATCATCGTTCTGGCCGGCAATCGAGTCATCATCGGTACGCTCTTCGGCGTTGCGATCGTCGTGATCGCACCTGAGCTGCTGAGATTCGTGGGATTCTCTGCTCCAGCGGTTGGTTATGCACGGGGCATCACCTATGGCCTGCTGTTGACGCTTGCTGCGCGCGGCTCCTTGTTCTCGGCGAGGTTCACTGGCTGGCACTGATGCTTGAATGTGCAGATATTCACGTCGCGTTTGGTGGAAACCAGGTCCTTGAAGGCTTCTCCCATTCGTTCAACACAGGCGTAACGGCCTTGGTGGGCAGCAACGGAAGCGGGAAGAGCACCCTCCTGAATGTCCTTTCAGGTTTTCTCAGACCGAATCGGGGCTACGTACTCTGGAACGGGACCGAGATTACGACCATGAATCCAGTCGCTCGGGTACGGGTCGGAATTACGCGTACCTTCCAGGATGGTCGAATGGTAACGGAGTTGCTCGCCTGGGAACATGTCGCTCTCGGCCTGAGATGGGGACAGGCACGAAGCCTTCTCACAAGCCTAGCCCTGTCTCGGGTCCACAGAATAGTAAAGCGGCGTAAAGAGGCTGCAACGGATATCCTGCAAAGCCTGGAGGTCAATAAGCTGGCTAACAAACCTATATCGACGCTATCTATCGGGCAGCGACGGTTAGTCGCCCTTGCCACAGCAGTTGCAGCTGACTCCCCATGTTACCTCTTCGACGAACCAACAGCTGGCCTGGATATGACCCATGGCAATCTCGCAGCTCGTTGCATCCGCACTCTTGCCGATTCCGGGAAAGTGATTGTACTGGTTGAGCACAATCACCTCTTCGTGGATCTAGTTGCGGATTCTGTTGTGGGCTTCGATCACTAACTCAAAAAACCGACTTAGACTACCTCGCCTAGCACCTGAGATGCGCCTCCACGTAAAAATCGACGAGATCCGGTATCAGGAGGCCATAGTTCTCTCCGAAGTGGACTTTCAGGTCCAACCAGGCGAGGTACTTGCGCTGTTCGGGAAGAATGGAACGGGCAAGTCAAGCCTCTTCCGGTCCATCATGGGCATTCACGGCGACTGGAACGGAACCATCCAACTAGGCGAGAAGACACTGCAGCGGGCGCAGCCCCATGAACTTCGCGCTCTAGGTCTCGCGTACATGCCTCAGTCGAGACCGGTCTTCGACCGGCTTTCCATCCGGGACAACTTACGTGCCTCGACGATTGGAGGTAGTAGTGAGTTAGCGGTAACCCATAGACTCCTTAATGAATCCCTCAAGTCCAGATTCCACGATAATGCTTCGGTTCTCTCAGGCGGGGAGAAACAAGCGTTGGGCCTCTCTATGATTTTCGCGACCGATCCAAAGATTGCCTTGTTGGACGAGCCCTGCGCCTCTCTTTCAGCCGCTGCGTCCGCAAAGATTCTCAGTTTCATCAAAGAACAGACTCAAGAGACGGGTATGAGCGTCCTTATCATTGAGCAGAAAGTCCAAGAGCTTATCGCTATCGCTGACAAAGTGCTCATCTTCGCCGACCACCGCGTCGCATACAATGGCAATGTCTTGACGATCCCTACTCACCTCTACAACCATTTATGCGCATGAAAAAGTGTCAAGCTGAGTAGGGTCCACTGTGTGAACCACCATGGAAAGGCTTACTGCAGAACCGGCTCGCGTAGCGACCCTACGCCCACTCGCAAATCAGAAAAAGGCCCCCTGACAAATCGACAGCAGGGAGGCGGGAAAGATACCCAGCACCAGCATAGCCAGACCATTGACCGAGAGGGCGACCCGAGCGCCGGGACCGGCCGTCAGGGGCTCGTCGGTCACCGGCTCATCGAAGTACATGAGCTTGATGACCCGCAGGTAGTAGAAGGCGCCGATGATGGAGAAGAAGACGCCGATCAGGGCCAGCCACCAGAGGTCGACGCGCACGATGGATTCGAGCACCAGCAGCTTGGCCATGAAACCGACGGTGGGCGGTACGCCGGCCATGGAGAACATGATGAGGGCCATCATGGCCGCATACCAGGAGTCGCGCTGGTTGAGGCCTTTGAGATCGTCCAGATTCTCGGCGTCGAAGCCGGCGCGGCTGATGATCAGCAACAGACCGAAGGCGCCCGCTGCCATGAGGGCGTAGACGATGGCATAGAACATGGCCGCGGCATAGCCCTGTTCGCTGCCGGCCAGGAGTCCGAGGAAGATGAAGCCGACGTGGGAGATGGTCGAGTAGGCCAGCATGCGCTTGAGGTTGGTCTGGGCAATGGCGATCAGGTTGCCCAGGCCCATGGACAATAGGGCCAGGATGATCAGCATGCCCTGCCAGTCCGGGTGCAGCCCGCCGAGGCCGTCCACCAACAGCCGGATCGCCAGCGCAAAGGCGGCGATCTTGGGGGCGCTGCTCAGGAACAGGGCCACGGGGGTGGGGGCGCCCTGATAGACGTCCGGCACCCACATATGGAAGGGCACGGCACCGAACTTGAAGCCGATGCCTATCACCAAGAAAACAAGCCCGAACACCAAGACCTGGTTCTGGGTCCCCTGCTCCGCCGCGATCCGGGCTACAGTCGCCAGCTCGATGGAGCCGGTGGCCCCGTAGATCATGGACATGCCATAGAGCAACATGCCCGAGCCGAGCGCCCCGAGCACGAAGTATTTCATGGCCGCCTCGGCGCCGGCGGTGGAGTCGCGGTCGAAGGCGACCATGGCATAGAGGCACAGTGCCAACAGCTCCAGCCCCAGATAGATGACCAGCAGGTTGTTAGCCGAGACCATGATCGACATGCCGAGCACCGCACACAGGCCCAAGACATAGTACTCGCCTACCCACAGGTTGCGGTCGCGCAGATAGTCCTTGGCGTAGACGAAGGCGAACAGGCTCACGACCAAGATAAGGATCTTGAGTACGTCGCTCATGGCATCGCGCACATAGCTGCCGTCGAACACGACCTGCCGTTCGCCACCCCCGACCAGGCCGGTGATGCCGATGGCAATCAACAGCCCGACGACGGTGATTAGATGGTTGATGCCCTTCTGTTCCTCTTTCAGATAAAGATCGACCACCAGCACAGTGCAGGCCAGTACCAGGATGGCAATCTCGGGGAGGATGAGGATCAGGTTGGCGCTATCGAAAGTGAAAGACATTTAACTGTTCCGCTAGAGTTGTCACCTGCAAACCAGGTTACTAATGGTATCGCGTTCTCGATTGTGTTCGAATCGCCATTGGCCTCTTGCACAATGTGATGCACCTCGATGTTGCGGCCTCCGAACGTGTGGCACACGCAACAACATCGGCTAGCTGCGGCGAGGGCTTCATCACGCACTGCACTCGGAAATGGCATGCGCTACTACCCTTTCTATGTCTAACGCCGAAGCTAAGCCGATACCCGCCGCCATTTAGCCCAAAACAACACTCAAAAAGCCCGACGGCGGGTGGTCGGCCTTGAGCGCCAAGTTATACGATATTGCGTTTCCGCTGGATAAGATAGGCTTGTTCCGCGATCCATTTGTGGATTAAATCAGCCACTCCGATACCTTGGAATTTGGCGATTTTCCTAACCTTCTCGGCTTCATCAGATGAGAGATGAATTTCCATTACCATATCTCTTCCAGTAAATACCGGTTCAGTTACTTCCTCAAGTTCATCAAGAAAATCGGTCAGATCATGGGTATCCCAAAACTCGGCGAGTTTTTGAATAGAGTCTGTTTTCGGGATAGTGTTCATTGTGTTTTCCATTGTCGGTATCTGGATTTTTCTTTGTCTGTCATTGGACGTGCGGTGACGGGGTATCTTTTCCCTCCGGGAAATTGAATGATTACACAGAACAGGTACCGTCCAGAACGGGTCTGTCCAAGCACATAGTAGACCGGGTTTTCCCCTTGCGACTTGGCTCTCAGCAACAAAGAACGGCTAAAATAGACTTCTTCAACTTCTTCTGGAGATACGTTGTGCCGTGCGATATGTTCAATGCGGTCTTCCGACCACACGATTTCATGAATGCTCATCGCTCAATTTCAGCATACGACGAACTTTCCGATAGCCACCCTTTCAACTCCTGGAATTCCGAACCGCATTCAATATATCTTGGGTCGTTGCCTTGGTCTTGATTCCTGGAACATCGAAGGGTGATTTGTTACTCACTTTTCGGGATTTAAGGCAAAATACGGCCCCGTCTCTTTTATGTATTTCAACCTCTTCCGATTGGGCAAACACGAGTACCTCCGAGAGATTTCGGCGCGCTTCCGAATAAGAAAATATCTTCATTTCAACTCAACTCCAAGATCTCGATACCAAGTTCAAAAGCCACCTGCTTCATCCTTTTGTCAAGTGTTATCAGCGGATAGGAGATCGATCTTGCAAACTCTATTAAAAATCGAGAGAAACGACTAAGAATATACTCAGCTAATATCAATATTTTGGATTTTCATTCAATCGATCAGTTCAAAATTCGCCGTCAGCGATGAACGCAATTCACGGTGATATTTGCGCGGATTCCTGAAGAATGCCTCACAAGCCGATTTGTTCGTCGAACGTGGGGATTTCCCGTGTTGACGTTTTTTCCGTTTGGCCTTACAAAAGTCATAAGTTCAGATTTTCATTTGCTGAGAAAATATAAGCAAGTGGATGACCATTTTTTGTCTGTTGCAATGAGATTCTGTTTTTTGCAATTTCAATAGCTATTTTTCCGATATCAAGAGCAACCTTACTAGCCACAGCAACAACCTCAGTACTAGGTATACCTAACCCTTCTCCGGCTAAAAATAGTCCCGTTGCTGCTAGGAAGGAAGGGGCATTCAAAATTGTTTCAATACAAGATGTCTTTAATTCGAATCCATGTTTTTTCGTTATTTTTTCGTACTCCTCTATTTTAATGGCAATATCGTCTTTAATAAATGATGTGGTTTTTCCTTCATAGTTCTTCAAAATAAAATTTTTAAATCTCATCAATTTCAACGCAGATTCCTTGTCTTTCTTAAAATCAATTATTTGTTCCCAGGAAGCATTGGAAACGTCAACAATATTTAGTTTCGATAACTTTATCGTAATGATACTGAGTTCAGGAATTTTCTGGGAATCTAATCTAGCGCCAGAATAGTATGCTCCATAGTCCGAGTATACTGGTATTAGTCCTGCTCTTACATCCGGCAAGTTATTCAAAAACCCAACATAAACATTAGCAACATCTTCCATAGTTACATTCATCATCATGGATACAACAGCATTCCTCATACCTTCATTAAATTCATCTGCACCTTCACCTAAATCGATTTCATTATAATATTTATCCATGAATACTACTTGTCTCTCGTTTTTTGGGACAGATAGCGCAATCTTTCGTCTAGTTTCAACATCTGTATACTCTTCGGGTAAAAGATTTCGGAATACTTGGAAGTCCCGAAGAATCCAATGATCAACGTTACAGATAATCTCTTTCGGAACGTCGAATAAACTGTGAATAGGGTATATTTTATTAAAATATAACGCAGTCTCTTTGTGATCTCCGAGTGATACTGCAACGCATTCTTTATCATTTATATCGTCCATTTTGACTCCACAACTACTGATTGAAAACGCTGTATTGATATTATACTCTTCTAATGTCATTATTTCGGCATATCATTCAACCGATAATTCCGAAATTCGCCGTCAGTTCGGCGAGTTCCTCGGCTGAAAGGGTGGAGTTGAGCATAGGGCTACCCACACCCGCTTAGAAGGTGACAACGCCTCCTGCGGCGGCAACAGTTGGTCCCACGGCACCGGGAAGCTTGGACACCGCAATCTGCCGGACCAGGTTTTGGATGGTGACGTCCATGACCTCCACCAGGGGCGCGGGCCAAGTTGTAGGATGCGGTGAGCGCCTGTGTGCAGGGACGCACAGCAGGCCGCGAACCGCATCATTAGACGGTCCGTTGCCCAACACTGTTGTTGGGCACACCGCCTGCTTGCCGGGAGGTACTTTCCATCGATGGGCACGCTTCGCTTTGTGCATCCTGCAAACAACCGCGGCTCGAAAACCTCCGTGGAATGACCGAAACTTTAAAATCATCCTGATGGACGCTTGCTTTGCCCATCCTACAGACTGTTGAGAATCCCGTCCGCAAATAAAGGCCAAATGGACGCAAATTAAAATTGCTTCTTATTTGCGTTGATTCGCGTTCATTTGCGGCAAAAAAATCGGGTCCAGGGCATAACCTCGCGCTAGAACCGGACGGCAGCAACCGTCGGTCCCACGGCACCGGGAAGCTTGGACACCGCAATCTGCTGGACCAGGTTTTGGATGGTGACGTCCATGACCTCCACCAAGGGCGCGGGCCAGATGCCGAGCACCAGCACGGCGGCGGCCAGGCTGCCGAGCACGAAGAGCTCACGGCCATTGGCATCCTTCAGGGCCGCTACCTTATCGTTGGCGACCGGACCGAAGATGACGCGCTTGACCATCCACAGGGTGTAGGCGGCCCCCAGGATAAGGGTGGTCGCGGCCAGGAAGGCATACCAGAAATCCGCCTGGAAGCTCGCCAAGATGACCATGAACTCGCCGACGAAGCCGGAGGTCCCGGGCAGACCCGCATTGGCCATGGCGAAGAAGACCATGAAGGCCCCGAACAGGGGCATGGTGTTCACCACCCCTCCGTAGGCGGAGATCTCACGGGAATGGAGCCGGTCATAGAGCACGCCTACGCACAGGAAGAGCGCCCCGGAGATGAAGCCGTGGGAGACCATCTGCACCATGCCGCCGGAGATGCCGAGTACCCCGCTGCCGGTAGCCGTATCCTTGGTAAGGATGGTGAAGACGATGAAGAAGCCCAGGGTCACGAAGCCCATGTGGGCGATGGAGGAGTAGGCGATGAGCTTCTTCATGTCCTGCTGGACCAGGGCCACGAAGCCGATATAGACGACCGCGATCAAGGACATAACGATGATCAGCCAGTCCAGCGCGGCACTGGCGTCCGGAGCGATGGGCAGGCTGAAGCGCAGGAAGCCATAGCCGCCGATCTTCAACATGATGGCCGCCAGGATGACGGAACCCCCGGTCGGGGCCTCCACATGGGCATCCGGCAGCCAGGTGTGGACGGGCCACATGGGCACCTTGACCGCAAAGGCGAGCAGAAAGGCGATGAAGATCAATATCTGCTCGGTCTTACCCAGTCGCAGACCGTGAAAGCTCGGCAAACCGGGCTGGGAGGCGACGATCTCGAAGGTCCCCGCCTGGAAGTACATATAGATCAGGGCGACCAGCATGAAGACCGAGCCGAAGAAGGTGAAGAGGAAGAACTTGATGGTGGCGTAGACTCGATTCGGACCGCCCCAGACCCCGATCACGATGAACATCGGGATCAGCATCGCCTCCCAGAAGACATAAAACAGGATGGCATCCAGGGCCGAGAAGACTCCCACCATCAGGCCCTCCATGATCAGGAAGGCGGCCATGTAGTGAGACGGCTTGTATTGGATGACCTCCCAACCGGCGATGATGACGAAGATGGTAACGAAGGTGGTGAGGATGATCAGCGGCATGGAGATGCCGTCTACGCCTAAGTAGTAATAGACATCGAAGGTCTCGATCCAGGGGCTCCGTTCCACGAATTGCATCGCCGCCGTGCCCGCATCGAAGCCGGTCCAGAGCCCCAGGCTGACCAGGAAGGTAATGACCGCGAACGCCAATGCCAGCCACTTGGAGACGCCGGGTGCCTTATCCCCGCTGCCGAGTACGGCGATACCGCCGATGATCGGCAGCCAGATGGTCAGCGAAAGAAGGGGGAATGATTGCATACTGGTCTGTTCCTTGAAGGATCAGAAGATCACGAAGATCGCCTGCAGGACCACTAGCCCTAAGATCATGGCGATCGCGTAGTTGTACAGGCGGCCGGTCTGGAGCTTACGCACGAGCTGGGCGAAACGGCCGACGGTCCTGGCCGAGCCGTCCACGAGCACACCATCGATGACCGCCCGGTCACCACCGGCCCACAAGGCCCTGCCGATACCCCGACTGCCGGCGGCAAAGAACCTCTGATAGAACTCGTCGAAGCCATATTTGCGATCCAGCACCTGGTAGAGCCAGGCGACCTTGTTCCGCAGCTTCTCCTCGATCCGCGGGTCCTTGGTGAACCAGTGCCAGAACACCAGGGCCGCCACCCCGAAGCCAGCCAGGGCCAACCAAAAGGGCGCCCCCGTTAAACCGTGCAGCACGAAGGCCCATTGTCCGTGGTAGTGCTCACCCAGATGGGCGAGGACATCGTGCTCCGGCGCCACTTGGATGGCATCCTTGAACCAGTCTCCGAACAGGACGGGCTCGATGGTGATCCAGCCGATGACCACCGAAGGGATCGCCAGCAGTACCAGGGGGACCCAGACCACCGCCGGCGTCTCATGCAGATGATGGCGAGTGTGCTCGTCCATGCGCTCTTTGCCATGAAAGACGATGAAATACAGCCGGAAACTGTAGAGGGCGGTGATGAAAACGCCGATGGTCAGGAGCACCCAGGCATAACCCGAGCCCGCCACCTGGGAGGCATGCACCGCCTCGATGATAGCATCCTTGGAAAAGAAGCCCGAAAAGCCGGGAAAACCGATGAGCGCCAGGGTGCCGATTAGGAAGGTGATCCAGGTATAAGGCATGTATTTGCGGATACCGCCCATATTGCGGATGTCCTGATCATGGTGCATAGCGATAATGACCGAGCCCGCCGCCAAGAACAGCAGGGCCTTAAAAAAGGCGTGGGTCATCAGGTGGAAGATGCCGGCGGCATAGGCGGAGGCCCCCAGGGCCGCGGTCATGTAGCCAAGCTGGGACAGGGTCGAGTAGGCGACCACGCGCTTGATATCGTTCTGCGCCAGGCCGATCAGGCCCATGAAGAAGGCCGTGGTCGCGCCGATCACCATGACGAAAGAGAGCGCCGTCTCCGAGAGCTCGTAGAGGGGCGACATGCGCGCCACCATGAAGATACCGGCCGTGACCATGGTCGCGGCATGGATCAGGGCCGAGATCGGGGTCGGACCCTCCATGGAGTCGGGCAGCCACACGTGCAGGGGGACCTGGGCGGACTTACCCATGGCACCGATGAAGAGCAGCACACAGATGGTGGTCATCAGATTCCACGAACTGTCGCCGAAGATCTGGAGCTCGGTATCCGCCAACTCCGGCGCCTTGCCGAATACGGTCAGGTAATCCAAGGACTGGAAGTACATAGCTACCGCGGCGATGCCTAAGATAAAGCCGAAATCCCCGACCCGGTTGACCAAAAAGGCCTTGAGATTGGCGAAGATGGCAGACTCGCGCACCGACCAGAAACCGATCAGCAAATAGGAGACCAGGCCCACTGCCTCCCAGCCGAAGAAGAGCTGGAGGAAGTTGTTGGACATCACCAACATCAGCATGGAGAAGGTGAACAGCGAGATATAGCTGAAGAAGCGTTGATAGCCGTTGCGACCGGCCAAGGACTCCTTCGGCCAGTTGTGCTCGTCATCGGCCATGTAGCCAATAGTGTAGATATGCACCATCAGGGAGACGAAGGACACCACGGCGATCATAAGGGCCGTGAGCTTGTCCACCAGAAAACCGATCTGGAAGCTGATGCCGTCCGCGACCATCCAGGTATAGACGGGCTCGTTGAACACCTCCTGCCCGTCGAAGACGAATCGTTTCACCACATAGAGGGACAAGAGGGTGGAGATGCCGACCCCCAGGATAGTCATCCAGTGTGCCCCGGCGCGACCGATCCTCGCCCCGAAGAAGCCGGCGACAATGGCCCCTATCAGGGGTGCGAGTACAATTGTCAGATAGATGTTTGCCATGGATCTCGCGGGCCTTGCCCGATCGTTGCCTCACCAGCTACCAGCGGAATGGCTTGAACCGTAGAGACGCGGAGAACAACGTAGAAAAAATACCACGTAACCCCCGTAGGATGCGGTGAGTAACATGAACCGCATCGATTGAAACCACAAAGCCGAAAAAGGCCATGAATTTGCAATATCAATCGAAACTATGTAATCATCCGGGACCTGACAACTAGGAACGCCGCTTTTTGCGTTGAGTGCAATCGCTCATTAGCTGGTATCTTTCTGATATTGCGTGTCAATTTCTTTCGCTATATCGACTAGCTCTTTGAGCTTTATTTCCAAAAACGTACAATACACCTCCACCACTTGCCCATCAAACTCAGATTGCTCCGAATAGAATCTATCCAACTGGTCAAGCGCATATATACACCGTCCCGATATATAATTAGTATGTTCATCAAGTTCATTTCGAGATTCTGCTTGTTTCGAAAATTCTTCAACCATTTCACGTATCATAGGGATATGTGATTTAGCTTGGCCAATCCGATCGTCGCTATGGCATGACTCATATATTTTCTGCAGTAGATAATCCAGTGATGAATGAAACGTCTCTACTAGAATTATATCCCGATGCTCCTCACGATTTTTGTTTTCAATTTGACATAAATGATAATGAATTTTCTCCAGCTGAGAGTCAATCCCCACCCTCTGATCCTCAATAAGTCGATCAATATCAACATCTATAAATTTGTCAGAACCTTCCTTAGCGATATGACTTAGCATTGCAAACTTGTGTTTGGTGATCGATGCTCGGGAAATATAGTGGAAGGATCTGCCATTTCCCCTGTTCGTTGGATGACCAATCGCATTGTTACGAATTTCTCTGATCCACTTTAACTTTGAATGTCCGGGTAAATCGACGCCTAGCACCTGTGCGATTGATCCGATTGCATCTTGTTGAAGAAAAAAGGCCTGAAGCAATCCATATAGTTGAAGGCAACCGGTTTCCTGGTTTTCAACATATTCACTTATTGCCTGGTCAGTATCACCCACTACATCCATGGAGCTACACAACATATTCCACGATTTGTTATCAGGAAGAACCATACCAAGGATTTTGCGAGAGCTATTAACCAAACCTCGCACCTTATCGATGCAACTTTCTTTCATATTTCTAATCTCATGTTCAATGGTATCCGCACTGAAATCCTGACCTTCAGGCCAGAATATACCGAAGGTATCAGGCTTTACTATCTTCAAATAATCCATATCCCTTAGCCGGACAAAAATCCCCTTATCAAGGTAAGGAGAGACATCGAAATAGCCACTCTTATCATTTGTCAGCTCAACAAACAGCACATACCCATTATGATGACAAACACTTCTTACACCGAGCATTTCATCTACCTCAATGGATCAATTTTGAATAAATCCCTACCCTCGACAGCAAGTTTCCAATCAGCCATTATTTATCTTTTCTCTTTAATAATTTTAATATCATGTACATCAATCAACAGTAAGCTTTCTTTTTAACCATGGAACCAGTGATTGTATGTGTTCCAAATCGTTTATGCAAACATCTAAAACAATAACGGAAATCTCATATTCCGATAAATTCTGTTGATATTTGATGTTTTTGTCCGTCGTGATTAACACATCAAATTCATGTTGCGCTTTATCTAAAAGTTCGCCGTTTTTTAAACCGCTCCATCCCATTTGACGCACAGTTTTAACCGTATATTCAGGCAATTCATTTAAAAACCGCCAATCAACGCATTCATCAAGCAACAGTTTTTTTGTCTTTATTATTATATTCATAACATAAAGATAAAAATGTTTGTCCAGCTAAAGACAAAACCTTGTTAACCTGCTCATGAGTGACAGACGGGAACCCGTCAAAAAACTCGTCTAATTTATCAATATGGTCGAACAACACTTTAATCGGAACACGGGTGTTTTTAAAGCAAGGTTCCCCGCCCATTCTTTCTAGATCAATACTGACTACATCAAAAAAATCAATCGTTGATTTATCCACTGAATTACCCCCTGTTCTCAAAGCCATCGCACTAGGGACGCCGGTTACCAGGCACCCCCTGCACAGACCCCGGCGTGCGATTTTCCCGCATCGAGCTCCTCAGTCATACTCACTCGCGGTGCAGAAAATCGTTTTTCTTGTACCATTCGGTCCAGCGATAATGTAACACTTCATTATGCGATCTTGTTGTTGCGACGGGCTCCTAACGACCAAACCCACCTGCCAGCTAACGCCCTGGGTCAGCTGACGTAGGCGGATATAAATCGGTTTTCTAACTCTCCAGCCAGGATTCCGCTTCTTCCTTTTGGTCTCTATTAAAGGCCTTAATTTCCAGACCTGGGAACAAAAACCCTTCAAACTCACTTACCTTCTTTATCCATGTCTTGTCAGTCAAGACAGCTGCACGGTCAAACTTCCTCATAAGTTTGAACAGCGAGGGGAGACGAGAAAACTCGATTCCAATCGCACCCAGTGACGGAAGATGAAACTCGACAATATCGTACAGCATCTTGCCGTTTTCTATATTTTCCGACTTGTTAACAAGCTCATCCAAAGCGGTCTTCATTTCATCGGAATTCAACTTCCCACTCAACTCAATATCTAAGCGGTTTATGCCATTTAGAGTCACTTTAAACATGGTTATTCCCCCTATCTAGAGTTTTAGATAGCTAACGCCCCACATCACCAGCCGCAAAAAGCGAAGCAAGGAATGAGCGGCGCTTTTTTGCTGTCCGAGTGCATGCGACTGTTAACGGTATTTTGTTAATTGTCTTCTCCGGCACATTGTGCCCACCCTCTACTACCCCAAGTCATCAGATGTCTTTGACCTCCAAAGAATCCGAGTAGATCTCTATACCGAGCTCCCTGGCAACCTTTTCGGCCAGTTTGTCGATCATCGGCGAGATCACGATCAGGCGGTCGGCCTTGCGGTCGTGGCGCCGCTCATAAAAACGTGCCTTGCGCTCGAAGAGATACATACCGCCCTTGTCGATGGAGGATTTCAGCTCGC
>NZ_FLUY01000326.1 GCF_900092655.1 Candidatus Thiosymbion oneisti | reverse complement strand
GGGTGCGTAAGCCGTCTGAAAGACGGCGGTCCCAGCGTCCCCGGAACCGCCGACATTTTGTCGGCCCCTGGGACCGCCGACATCCTGTCGGCCCCTGGGACCGCTGACATCCTGTCGGCCCCTGGGACCGCTGACATTTTGTCGGCCCCTGGGACCGCTGACATCCTGTCGGCTCCTGGGATTTCTCGTTCCCACGCGCTGTGTGGGAACCTGGTTGCTCCGCGCTGCGGAGAGAATCAAGCCGGTGTCCACCATTCGTATACCCGGGAACTAAACCTGCCGGCGATCCGGCGTTATCTGGTGCGGCCCATAAGGCGTCTGCTCTGACCGTTGCCGACAGCTGGTCATTGGGTGGGTAAGCCGTCTGAAAGACGGCGGTCCCAGCGTC
>NZ_FLUY01000905.1 GCF_900092655.1 Candidatus Thiosymbion oneisti | reverse complement strand
TCGGTATTGGCGAAGCGGGCGGGGAGCCAATCTACGGACAGGCTCGAGGCCTCAGGGTGGGACGGCTTCCCAGGTACACTTCATCAAATCCCTTTATAACCCTTCCCTGGTATTTCCTTAGAAACAGAACATACAAGGGTGGGCTGTGCCTACCGGAAAACTCCGCAGCGCGGAGCTTCCGCGTTCCCACGCGGCGCGTGGGAACGAGAGAATCAGCTGGATAGTAGGGTCCGCTGCGCGGACCTTCGGAATGTCAACACCCCCTAGTCCACACCCTGGAGCATGTGAGCCAAGCGTGTGAGCATGCAGATACTATGAACTTGCAACAGCGGTCGAAACTAGGTACTAGTCGCTGGTCTTTGGTTGCCCCCTATTCCCGGATCTTCGGCCGCTCGAAGCCGGCCTGCTCCATGACCTTTTCATCAAGGACCGAGTACAGCTGCTCGGCGATTTCAGCCGCCGTGTCTCTACCCACGATCTTGCCCATTCGCCTGCGTGTCATACCGGCGGCAATCCCAGCCGCCAGCCAGATAATCGTTCGCGGCAATGCCTTCGATCCGGCTGTGAGAATACCGTAAAAAAACCGACTCAAAATCCAACCTAAAAGCAAAACCCAATTCAAAACCCAACCCAAAACCCAACCCAAAACCCAACCCAAAACCCAACCCAAAACCAAAACCAAAGCCAAACCCAAAACCAAAACCAAAACCGAATCCAAACCCAAAACCGTACCCAAAACCAAAACCAAACCTAAAACCAAAACCCAATCTAAAATCGAAATCAAACCCAAAACCCAACCCAAACCCAAACCCAAAACTAAACCCAAACCCAAACCCGAACCCAAACCCAAAACCGTATCCAAACCCGAAACCAAACCCAAAACCAAAGCCCAACCCAAACCCAAACCCAAAACCAAATCAGAATCCAAATAACCCAAACCCAAACCTAAACCCAAAACCCAACCCAAACCCAAACCCAAACCCAAACTCGAACTCGAACCCAAACCCAAACTCGAACCCAAACCCAAACCCAAACCCAAACCCAAACCCAAACCCAAACCCAAAACCAAACCTAGAAGTGATTTTGATTGCGATCTATGATCTGTCTGGCGCTTTAAAAACAAGTGGACATTAAGCATCGCTTGCCATTTGTTTTTCCATAAACACCGAAAATTGATCGGGGATAATGACAAGATGCCTTTCTCCGTAGTCGAGGGGTCTGCCAGCATGTCCGGTTGCGAGGCACAGAGCTGGCCCAGAAACGACAGGGATTGGGGAGATTCGAGTCCATCCGTCAAGGAGACCCCCGTAGCATTCATGATTGATCGCGATCGCGCACCCAGGTCTCCTGTACCGCCGGCCTTGGTGGCGGCCATGCGGTCGAGAAAGACGCCGGCGGCCAGTCGTTCGAGAAAGGATTTGTGGCCGAATCTGAGGCTGTTGGCCGTACTCGGGTCCTCCACCAGCAATCCAAAGGTGCGCACGTCGGTCTTGACCAGCTCCAGGGCGTCTTCTCTGTCTTGGAGCCGCGATTTGAGCGGGCGTCCGGAGGAGGACTGGCGGGCATCGGGGGATTTCGAGACCGCTTCTGGGATCTCCTCATAGAGCCGCTCGACCACCTCGTCGAGCTGCCCCAGGGCGATCTGATTGGGCAGCTTGTGATGGGCCATGTAGGCGGCTATGCCGTCCATAAAATAGGCCCGCTCGGATTCGTTCAGGCTCATGAAGTGGTGGTAATGGCGCGATTTCTCGGTCTGACGCCTGAGGGTATTCTTGATAAAGAGGCCGATGACGGTGGCGGAATCGATCCGCTCGCGTCGGGCCTCGATGAACGCCTCTGTATCCCACAGGTTGGCGACCAGGAACAGGAGGGAGGGGCGGGCCACGACATCGAAGAATGCCTGGTCTGTTTCGGCCAGTGCCAGGATCTCCTCTGTCACCTGATCCGGTGCCCAACGTAGAGACTCGCGTATCTGCTCCGGCGCGAAGGGACTCAGGCGTATCGCCTGGCAATAGGGGCCGCTGCCGCTGGACTCGTCGATGCCCAGGGCGACGCGGCGCTCCTTCCGGTCCAACAGGAAGTTGGGGCGGCCGGTGAAGACCAGCTTGGACTGGGGATAACAGAAGCGCCACAGGTTGCGGAAGTGCTTCAGGCGGGCCTCGGTGTCGCCCGCCTCCGCCATCTCGTCGAAGCCCTCGAAGATCAGGATCAGGCATCCGGCCATCAGCAGCTTCATCAGGGCCCTTGGGTTCAACCCCCGTTGTGCGGCCCAGGCCCCCAAGAGCTCGATGGGCTGCAGGGTGGCCGGACTCTTGCCCCGCAGCTCAATCACCAGCGGGATGCGCGGTGGATGTCCATGATGGTCCTGGACCAGATGGTAGGCGAACAACCAGGCGCCGGTGCTCTTGCCCTGTCCATATTCTCCGAACACCGCGATCTGGCGCTGACTTGGCTCCTGCATCCAGTCACGCAGAAATTCTTCCAGGTCCTTCCCCAGGGGTGTGTAGTCTTCGTCCAGCAAATGTGAGCGGACATAGGTATGGTGCAGACTGAGCTCCGAGTCGGGCAGCTTGTCTATCTCGACCCTACGTCGGATCTCGTCGAAGTAATCGGAGAAATTCACCAGCGAATCCAGCAATTTCGACTCGCTATACTGCTCGATACGTTCGCCACGGACCTCCCGTACCGTATCCGCAATACCTTCCTGCACGACGACCAAGAGGTCATTGTTGCCAGATCTGTAACCGGAGAGCTTCTGGACATAGTCAACAAAGCGTTTAACCCGTGCCTCGGTCGGCGCCGTCCTGGCCACCAGCACAGCCGCCAAGCGGTCGGTGCGCGTGTTACGACCTACCCAAACGTCTTCCCGGTCGTGCCAATCATCGTGGGGGTCGAAGCGTAGGCTGGGCCAGCGCAGCTCAATTAGCTCCCGGGCTTGGTCGCGCCAGACAAGGGAATCCGTGGGTGGCTCGATGATGGTATCGAATGGAGGGTCGCCGGTCCCAGCAAATCTCTCCAGCGGAGGCTCGCGGCGAATCAGCCGCCGGCCTTCCCTGATGCCCTCGTCCAGCACGGAGATCTGTTCCTTATTTCGCTCCGCTTTTGCCTGAAGGACGGAGCGGCCGCCGGACCAGTGCCGCCAGATCTGATACTGGAGCCACACAACAGCGATGGAGCCGAGAAGGACGAATATTCGTTCGATCGGATGGGGCTGAATTGGTTGGGGGGTGTTGGATAACCATTGGTTGATGAGGTTGATGACAGCAATCCAGGGCGGCTCTGCAAGCAGGCTCGTAATGACCGTCACGAACAGCCCGGTGGAGCTGGCGAGAAAGGCAAAGGCGTACTGCTCGCGGGTAAAACGCTTGGCCTGAAATTGGATATAGAGGGCGTATCCGACTGCGGCCAAGGCCACGCCGGTGAGGCCGACGACAAGGAGGTCCTGGATGCTCATAGGCCCATTCTCTATTTGGGTAGTGGTAAATTTATAAGTGTCAAAGTAGAGCGATTGATCTTTTTGATCCCCTCTCCCCTTGATCCCCTCTCCCCAACCCCTCTCCCAGGGAGGGTGTCGTAAAAGTCATTTCGAACCACAGAGAACACAGAGAGCACAGAGAAAGGAATCAGCCAATTCTCTGCGTTCTCTGTGTCCTCTGTGGTTTAGACTTCACAGACTGGCAGCTGACGCCACCGCTTTTGCGACACCCTCCCAGCGGGAGAGGGGCTTTTGCGACACCCTCGGTAGGGAGGGTATCGTAAAAGGTGACGCCCGAGGCGGTCTTTCTCGTTCCCACGCGCTGCGTGGGAACCTGGTTGCCCCGCGCCGCACAGAGCATCGGGCCGGTGTCCACCATGCGTATACCCGGGAACTAAACCTGCCGGCGGTCCGGCGTTATCTGGTGCGGCCCAGAAGGCGTCTGCTCTGACCGTTGCCGACAGCTGGTCATTGGGTGCGTAAGCCGTCTGAAAGACGGC
>NZ_FLUY01000820.1 GCF_900092655.1 Candidatus Thiosymbion oneisti | reverse complement strand
AACTCTTTCTGCACCGCTATAATACCGAACTGTTGCCAGCTGTTGGCTAAGATTTCACTCATATATTAACCACTACCAGGTTTCACAGGATGGCCTCATGAGGAGGCGCGAACCGCATCTTCGGCTTCCGGCTCCGCCGCGAGCGTCCATCGATGCGGTTCGCGGTCGGGATTGGTGTAATCCTGCCACGGTATACCGCGCTCACCGCATCCTACGCTCCTAATGGTACAGGATTAACAGGATCTTATAATTGTATTCAAGAATAATAATCCTGTTAATCCTGGAAATCCCGTTAATCCTGCCCTATTAGTGGTTGGCACGACGATTAGGCACGACGATTATGTCAACAGGACGGCGCAGGCCAGCGGCGAACCGCATCCACAAGAGGTCGTGACAGGATGGGAGAACCGAGGCTGCACCCCATTGCTCCGGACGAGTTGCCGGATCTGCTGACACGGCTCGACGACGGGCAGACGACCGACCTCGCACTGATCGGACCAGATATCTGGCTTCCCGCATCGCCGGACCACTGGCCCAAGGAGCTTCAGGGCCGTGTCCTGTATCGACTGACCGGCGAACTATCCGGCCTGCCCCGCGAGTTGTTGCGACTCGACCGGCTGCAAACCCTCACACTCTGGCGGCTCGACCTCCGGGACGAGGACGCCGTCGCCATCGCCGAGTATCTCGGCCAGCTCACCTCGCTTAATCTGGCCAGCGACCTTCTTTCCTCCACCAAAGTCGGGGATGCTGGCGCCCAGGCGATTGCCGAGAATCTCGGCCAGCTCACATCCCTCAGTCTGCTGAGCAACCAGGTGGGCGATGCCGGCGCCCGGGCCATTGCCGAACATCTCGGCCAGCTCACCTCGCTCGATCTGTGCAACAACCAGGTGGGCGATGCCGGCGCGCGGGCGATCGCCGAACATCTCGGCCAGCTCACCTGGCTCAATCTGTGGGGCAACCATGTGGGCAAGGCCGGCGCACGGGCGATCGCCGAGCATCTCGGCCAGCTCACATCGCTCAATCTGCGCTTCAACCATGTGGGCGATGCCGGCGCCCGGGCGATTGCCGAGTATCTCCGCCGGCTCACCTCGCTCAATCTGGACTTCAACCAGGTTGGCGATGCCGGCGCCCGGGCGATTGCCGAGCATCTCCGCCAGCTCACCTCGCTCAATCTGGACGACAATCAAGTGGGCAAGGCCGGCGCCTGGGCGATCGCCGAGTATCTCGGCCAGCTCACATCGCTCGATCTGAACAACAACCAGGTGGGCTATGCCGGCGCCCGGGCGATCGCCGAACATCTCGGCCAGCTCACCTCACTCGATCTGAGCGGCAATAAGGTGGGCGATGCCGGCGCCCTTGTGATTGCCGAGTACCTCCACCAGCTCACCTCGCTCGCTCTGTGGGGCAACAAGGTGGGCGAGGCCGGCGCCCGGGCTGTCGCCGAGCATCTCGGCCAGCTCACCTCGCTCAATCTGGGCTACAACAAGGTGGGCGACGAAGGCGTCGCGGCCATCGGGCAACAGCTGACGGGGCTCGTCACGCTTGAGCTGCAAGAGAACAAGCGAGTCACGACGGTCGCTCCGCTGGAACATCTGCCGCTCTCGAGGCTGAACATCGCGAACACCGGCGTGGCCGACCTCTCGCCCTTGAAATCACTGGTCCTGGCTGGCCTGCCGGTCAAATGGAGGCTTGATTCAGGGCCGGGCATCTATGTGGAGGGTTGTCCGCTGACGCATCCGTCGCCGGAGATCGTGCAGGAAGGGCCGGAGGCGGTGCTCAACTACTTCCGGGAGATCGAGGCCCAGGGCGTGGATCGGCTGTTCGAGGCCAAGCTGCTGATCCTCGGCGAGGGCGGATCCGGTAAGACCAGCCTGCTGCGCCGCATGTTTCTGCCGGAAATGGACCTGCCTACCGAAGACGAGACCACCCGCGGTATCCACATCCACCGCCATGAATTCCAAATGTCCATCGGTAGATCTCAAGATGCAGACCAACCTAAGACGAGCCCCGCCGATGACAGCAGATTCCGGATCGGCACGTGGCTACGGCGACTATCGCGACCCGCACACTCCCCAGTCCCAGACGGAGGGCGCACCTTCCGGCTCAATAGCTGGGATTTCGGCGGCCAGCAGATCTATCACGCCACCCACCAGTTCTTTCTGACCAGACGTTCCTTGTACGTGCTGGTGGACGATACCCGGAGCGATCACAAGTCCATCCATGACGAGGGCTTCAAGTTCTGGCTGGAGGTGGTCGAGACCCTCAGCGAGCGCAGCCCGCTGCTGATCTTTCAGAACGAGAAGGGCGGGCGGAGCAAACCGATCGATGAGGCGGGCATCAAAGGACGCTTTCCCAACGTAAAAGATGTCTATCGGGGCAACCTGGAACATCCGGGCGCAGCGGATGGCCTGCGTCAGGCGGTGGAATATTTCGCTCAGCGGTTGCCGCACATCGGCGAGGACGTGCCGGCCCAATGGGTCGCGATTCGCAAGGACCTGGAAGACCTGGCACGGACAAAGCCATACATCCCCCTGGACCAGTATTTCACGGTCTACGGCCGTCACCTGAGCCTGGACCGGAAAGGGGACCACGACAAGGCGCTGCACTTGAGTCAGTACCTGCACGACCTGGGTGTCTTCCTGCACTTCCAGCATCCGCCGGAGCTGCGGCGCACGGTATTCCTGCAGAACCAATGGGTCACCGAGGCGGTGTTCCGCATCCTGGACGACGAGGACGTGAAATCGCAGCGGGGCCGGTTCACCCTGGCCGACTGCGACCGGCTTTGGTCCGATCGACTGGGGTCCGACCGGGGCTATGCGGACAAGGACGTGGAGCTGCGTGCCCTGATGGTCCGGTTCGAGCTCTGTTATCGGCTGCCGGATACGGACCAGGAGACCTGGCTGGTTCCGCAACACCTCTCGCCGTCGAAGCCGCCGGCACTGAGCGACTGGGCCAGGCCCGGTGATCTGGTGCTGACCTACCGCTACGAGTTCCTGCCCAAGGGCCTGGTGAGCCGGCTCATCGTGCGGATGCACCGTTTCGTGAAGCAGCCGGACCTCTGCTGGTCCCGCGGCGCCCTATTCGAGTACGGGGGGTTCGAGCACGGCGAGACCCAGGTGCTGGTAGAGACCACCGCGCGGGGCAACGAAATCGCACTCAGAAGCCGTGGCCCGGAACAAAAGGCGCTGCTGAGCATCATCGCCAGCGACCTAGATGCCCTGAACAACGGCTTCCGGGGACTCAAAGACAAGGTCGGCAAATGGGTACCCTGCATCTGCGACACCTGTGCCAGGACCACAACGCCCGAGTTTTTCGCGCACAAGGGCTTGTTAAAGCGCAAGCGAGATCACAAGCTGACGATTGAATGTCCGGAGAGTTACGCCGACGTCAGTGTGCTGGAACTGCTCGACGGGCTGAAGCTGGAGCGGTTGCCGGAGTGGGCTCAAGAGCCGGCGAACTTTGACGAACCCTTTGCGATCGCCGTTTCGTTTCCCGGCGAGGATCGGCCCTTTGTCCTCAAAATTGTCGAGCATCTCGCAAAAGCCCTTGGACGCGACCGCGTGTTTTACGACGAGTGGTACGAAGCCCGGTTACTCGGCAGCGGCGGCGACCTGAAGCTCCAGGACTTCTACGAGCGGGCCGAATTGGTCATTCCGTTCTTTTCCGAGCACTACACCAAACCCTGGTGCTCGCTGGAGTGGGAAACGATCCGCGGTATCCTGCTCAACCGCCGCGAAGACGATGCCGTCATCCCTGTTCACCTCGATGACACCGAGATCCCAGGCTGGTCAGCCGTGAGCTTTGGAATCAAGCCAAAGGGTCGATCCACGGAAGAGATCGCACACCTGATCCTGGAGGCGTATCGACTTCGCGACGCGCGCACCGGTCGTTAGTCCCGGAGCCATTGGCAGAAATGGAAACAATGGCTGAGAGACTGTCTAAAAAGGGACCATAGACCGTAGGCTGGGTTGAGGAACGAAACCCAGCGTTTACGGGAAGCCTGGTTTGCTGGGTCTCGTCCCTCGACCCAGCCTACTGTTTCAAAATCAATGGGTTAGTTTTTAGACAGCCTCTAAGCCGCGGATCTACACCTATTTCCGGAAGGCCACGGTCTCGACCAGCGCCAGCAACCGCGACGATCTGATGTCGCTGTGGGATTTCCAAAAGAAGCTCAAAGACCTCGGTCATTTCCACACCGAGTACGAATCGATCGACGGCCTGCGGAGACAGTTCCGGGATCAACTGGACAAGCTACGGGATGATGGTCCCCTGTGAGGGGTGCAACTCATCAGACATTGCCGGCGTGGTCGGAGCGAGTACTGACCGCCATCGGCATCGAGCAGATCATCGACGATTAACAAGTATCAGATCAAAAACAATGAACAGCGCAGAACAACTCGAACTCGCATACAGCGAAGCGCTGGTGCAGCTGCGTCTTCAACCCTCGCTCATCTGGACGAGAAACAACTTTTTTCTGCTGGTCAATAGTGGGCTGTTCGTTTTCGCCGTGAGCGGTCAGGCCAATACGGGGCAAGGATCTCCGTTCCTGGTACCCGTTGTCGGCATGTTTCTCTCGTTGATATGGCTCTGGGTAAACCTGGCCGGTCAACGCCTGCAAAGGCAATGGCGCGCTCTAGTACTCGACATCGAAAAAGAACTCTTCCGACCCAAAGTGGGAGAAGCCAGTGTAGCGGGACCACTCACTCGGGCAGCCGCCACAGCAAGGGAGGGGAATTCCTGGCTGGCCTCGATTACGTCGGCCTTGAGCGTGCTGGCTGTCGGCTTTTTTTTGGGTTGGAGCTACTGTGTTGTCCTGGCTATCTAGCCCGCCTGTTTCCTTAGGCCCGCGCGACGATACCGATATAAGAAGCTGTCTGGTTAAAAGCAATCCTGAGTTGTTTGGCGCCCCTACGGCTTGAATGAGGCCGCGGCAATATTCATCACTCATCACTCATCACTCATCATTCATCACTCATCCCGGCGCGCAGTCTCCATCTCGTCACACCTGCCCGAACAGCTACGACCACAGCCCTGTGAGTCCTCGATACGGCGCCCGTCCGGGTCTACCCGTTCCAGCCAGCGTTGGAAGACGACCCAGCCGGCGCAGAGTGCCGCCAGTCCGAGGCTGGCCCCAAGGTATTCCCACATGGTTCAGGCCGCGCTGAACAGACCGGCGAAACCCATGAAGGCCATGGACAGGATGCCGGCGATGATGAGGTTGATGGCGGTACCGCGCATCAGTCTCGGGACCGGGGCCGTCTCGGACTCCTCACGCAGCCCCGCCATGAGTACCAGGGCCAGGGTGAAGCCCAGCCCGGCCCCCAAGGCGTAGAGCAGGCCCTGGGCCAGCCCGTAGCCCTTGTTGGTGGAGAAGATGGCCAGCCCCAGGATGGCACAGTTGGTGGTGATGAGCGGCAGGAAGATCCCCAGGGCCTTGAACAGGGCGGGGCTGAGCTTTTTGATCAGCATCTCGATGAACTGCACCGTGCTGGCGATCACCACGATGAAGCTGATCAGCCGCAGATAGGGGGCATGGATCAGCACATAGCTGTTGAGAAACCAGGCGCACAGGGCCGTGATCAACATGACGAAGACAGTCGCCAGCCCGAGCCGGAACGCGGTCTCCAGCCGCCCGGAGACGCCGAGGAAGGGACAGAGCCCGAGGAAATAGGCGAGGACGAAGTTGTTGATCAAGAGGGCACTGACGAAGATCCAGATCAGCTCGTTCATAACGGCACTCCACCCGTCTCGGCCAGGCGCTCGGCGAGCCTTTCCCGACGCTCCTTCACCCAGCTGAAGAACAGCAGCAGCAGGCCCAGGGTCAGAAAGCCGCCTGGGGGCAGGATCATGATGACCCAGGGCTCGAAGTCGGGTCCGAACAGAGCGATCCCGAAGAATTTTCCTTCCCCCAGGATCTCCCGCACGCTGCCCAGGGAGAAGAGCGCAAACAGAAAGCCGCCGGCCATGCCCAGGGCATCCACCGCGGCCAGGGATACCGAGTTTCTGGACGCGAAGGCCTCTTGACGCCCCAGGATCATGCAGTTGGCTACGATCAGCGGGATGAAGGCCCCCAGCTCCTTGTGGATCTCGGGCACCAGGGCCTGCAGAGCCAGATCCGTGACCGTCACGAAGGTGGCGATGATGATGATATAGGTGGAGATCCGGACCTGCCTGGGAATCCACTGCTTGAGGGCGGCGACCAGGATGCTGGAGGCCACGAGTACGAAACAGGTGGCCCCCCCCATGGCCAGGGCATTGACGGCGGAGTTGGTGACCGCCAGCATGGGACACATGCCCAACACCTGGACGAAGACCGGATTGTCCCGCCACAGGCCCTTGACGAATTCCTGATAGGCGTCGGCCTGCACTCTAGGCATGGGTTACCTCGCTTACCCGCTTCGGGGCACATAACTGGTTTTGATCTTGAACTACAAGGCACAAAGGTTTTGTTGCCGCAAATGAACGCGAATCAACGCAAATCGGTCACAAAAGACCACATTCATCCTTATTGTCCGCAGGTTACACAGATTCTCACAGATTGTTTCGTTTTAAATCCGCGAGAATCCGCGTCATCTGCGGATAGATTGGAGCGACCGGCTCATTTTTCCCATACTCACTCTGAAGCTCGGCGGTTCCGCTTTTTGCTGCCAATCAAAGGCGTCGTGTTGCGTTACGCCGCGTTCGACGCCGTGCCCCTCCGAGACATTTCCCCGCGCGGGGAGTAATGTGGATGCTGCTGGCTCCCACGCTCCAGAGACTGGGAAAGAATTTGCCCTTGGTCATGGCGAGGGTAAACTCCCGGTCGGGCTCGATCCGAGAGGGTGACATTGATGGCGAGAGGTTACAAGCAAGGCATAGAGCTCGTAGGTCGGGTTAGGCGCGTCTGGCGATGCGAGCAGGCAACCGAGGTTGAACGCGCCGTAACCCAACATCCAAGACTGGCCCGCGGCATTGCATGTCGGGTTACGGCGCGCCCCAATCCTGGGACTCGACCAAACACCGAAGCACGCGCCTAACCCGACCTACTATTCTGCCGAGGGTCCGGTCGGGGGCTGCCACGGGTCGGGGACCCCAGATAAGGGATTAAGCAGGCCTGATCCGGCCAGGTCTGGCCTGCCGAATGTATTATTTCTCGTTCCCACGCGCTGCGTGGGGACGCCCAGGCTCCGCGCCGCGGAGTGTTTCAGAGATCCCATGAGCCATAG
>NZ_FLUY01000388.1 GCF_900092655.1 Candidatus Thiosymbion oneisti | reverse complement strand
CGCCGCCCCTCTGGCTTGCTGAGAAGGCAAATTTGCGCAAAATATCCTAACCAGTCTGGAATCCATAAAGAGCCAATTTTAAATGATTTGTTGGGCTACGAGCTTCGCCCCGCTCCCGCCGGGAGAGAGCCTGCCCCGAGCGTAGCGAGGGGGCCAGGGAGAGGGGATCAAAAAGAAACCGGGAGTGGTCGGTGAACCTCTCGACTGCTCTCACTTAAAAATTTACCACTACCGAAACAATAAATGATGTACGACCAGATCAGGTTTCCTTGTCCCTGCTGCGGCCGTCTGGTTTTCGACTGGGAACCCGGATTTCACCAGCCTCGATAATACCAAGGGTTGTCCCAACCTGGCAGAGGATAGGTCAGCGTCTGTGGTGACGCCTGCCCGGATGCCCCCGTGGCAGCGTCGGCTGGAGATGGTAACGGTGGTGCGGAAAACCCGGAGGTCTCTTCCTGCCAGGGGCTTTGCCGGAGTTGCCAGGGGACTTGGTTGCGGAAGGTCTCGCGGTCGCGCTCTATATGCTCCAAAAAGGTATCGTGACGGCGTTGGGTTTCCTGTTCTCGTATCTCTTGCCGGGCCGCGCCCCAGGGGTCGATCCGACGCCGGGCCTCCCGTGCGGCGCGGCGACGTTCCTGCCGGATTTTTTGCCGTTGCGCGCGCACCTCGTCGAGCCACCGGCGAACCGGTTGGGGCTCCGCAGAGGGCGTGCTCTCGGTCGGAGGGGGTAGTGGCGTCTGCGCCGCAAGGGGAAAGACTGCGAGCAGTCCGATGCACAGGACGGTAATCGGTCTTGTCGATCGTCGGGACATTCGATCCCTTAGTTCAGGATTGCGTTTAACCGGACAGCTCTAAACTTAAAAAATTTGGTAGTGGTAAATTTATAAGTGAAAAAGTAGAGCGATTCATCCCTTTGATCCCCTCTCCCCAACCCTCTCCCGGAGG
>NZ_FLUY01000822.1 GCF_900092655.1 Candidatus Thiosymbion oneisti | reverse complement strand
AGCCGGTCGTGAAAACAGGAGAGCGGCTATGGCTCATGGGATCTCTGAAACACTCCGCGGCGCGGAGCCTGGGCGTCCCCACGCAGCGCGTGGGAACGAGAAA
>NZ_FLUY01000325.1 GCF_900092655.1 Candidatus Thiosymbion oneisti | reverse complement strand
CGGTTCCGGGGACGCTGGGACCGCCGTCTTTCAGACGGCTTACCCACCCAATGACCAGCTGTCGGCAACGGTCAGAGCAGACGCCTT
>NZ_FLUY01001458.1 GCF_900092655.1 Candidatus Thiosymbion oneisti | reverse complement strand
CCCCACATTATTGCAATCTAAAACAACGAGTTATGGAGCGAATGAGCGGCCACGATGCCCTCATGGCTCGTTCCCACGCTCC
>NZ_FLUY01001115.1 GCF_900092655.1 Candidatus Thiosymbion oneisti | reverse complement strand
GGACTAGCAATATCGACCGAAACTAGTGTAGTGCGCCATTCTGTTTGGAACTTAAGCGGCGATTGCGCGCGTCGGGCGTCAAATCGATCGC
>NZ_FLUY01000620.1 GCF_900092655.1 Candidatus Thiosymbion oneisti | reverse complement strand
TTGTAGACCCCGCCGGTGATGATGGGCCGGTCGGGGTCGCCTTCCAGGAAGTCGACGATGACTTCCTGGCCGATGCGGGGAATGGCGACAGCCCCCCAATTTTTGCCGGCCCAGGGGTGAGCAACCCGCACCCAGCAGGAGCTGTGCTGGTCGGATTGGCCGTAGCGGTCCCAGTGGAATTGGACCTTGACCCGGCCGTATTGGTCGGTCCAGATCTCTTCGCCGGCTTTGCCGACCACGATGGCGGTCTGGGGACCTTGGACCCGGGCCTTGGGGGTGTTCCGCGGTGGACGATAGGGCGTTTTGGCATCCAGGGCGGTGAATTCGCAGTGGAAGACCGGGCCGGTGTTGGGCGCGCCGCC
>NZ_FLUY01000715.1 GCF_900092655.1 Candidatus Thiosymbion oneisti | reverse complement strand
GTTCATTGCGCGTTCTCCGCTACGGATGGGGCCACCAGGAGCTCCATGACCTCTCGGGCACGCAACAATGACCCAATTTTAGATCCTATGCAATCATCCGGGATCCGATAATCCTCAAGGTTTTGGTCATTCCGCGGAGGTTTTCGCATCGCGGTTGCTGGTTAGGATGCACCAAGCGCAGTGTGCCCAT
>NZ_FLUY01000755.1 GCF_900092655.1 Candidatus Thiosymbion oneisti | reverse complement strand
CTGAGCATCGACCACCGCATTGACGCTTGGCGGAATAGAAAATAGTTAGTAAAAATAGAGGCTTACGTCTTACCCGGGAAGCCACGCACCAGGAAGTGATCCCAACCGAACCAGCGCTTGAGGGTACCGAAGGGATGCTCGAGCAGGCCGGCACGCTGGCGCATTCGTGTGGCCCCCTGTTCAGCCATCCGTTGCCGGTGGGCCTCGACCAAGTTGGCGTGCTCACTACGATAGATACTGCGCGGGGCGCCGGAGTCGGGCAGACACACCGCCTTGAGCGGGCAATCCTGGCACTGACTGGCCGGGCGGCTGTAGCGGGTGCG
>NZ_FLUY01000324.1 GCF_900092655.1 Candidatus Thiosymbion oneisti | reverse complement strand
GCACCGGCAGGCGGCGAGCCGGAGCGGTCCAGCGGAAACTTTGGAGTGCGGCGGCGACTTTATCCCGGCATTGGTAGCAACCCAAGGTACCTGGTGTAACCGGGGGTGCTGGCGGGTACACTGCAAACCTGCCGCCGCTTTGGATTTGGCGACGCCCCTATCCCCGCCCAGGCGTTGCAGCCAGGGGAAAGCGCCGTCGCCGCGGCGCGCGTGGAACCCACTGCCCAGGTTCTTGGCCAGCGCCGCTGGTATCCCCCGTCGCTGAGGTTCGATGCGGTCGCGCCGCTTTGCCGGCGCACTCCAAA
>NZ_FLUY01000704.1 GCF_900092655.1 Candidatus Thiosymbion oneisti | reverse complement strand
CCACGCTCCAGCGTGGGAGCAGATCCCGACGCTCCAGCGTCGATTAAGCGCCTCGGTAGGCTAACAGCCAACGCCTAGAGGAGCTGAGTCCGCTGGAGCGGACAAGATGGCGTTCCCATGCTGGAGCGTGGGAACGAGCGCGAAATTTCAGATTTTATGTCTTAAAATCAGTATCTTAATTTTTAGACAGCCTCTTAGCCCTTGGCGATGATGTGGACGGGAGAGTCTAACCCTGACCTACTGGAAATGGGTCCCCGCGCCGACTTCCCAATATCATCGACTGTAACTACAATTTTGTCATGCAGTTGGAGTGGTTCGAAGCCCAAGGTGGCAAATACCAAACCCACATAAACGCCGCCTTGCGAGAGTACGTCCAAACGCATCGCGGTCTGTCCCGCAAGCAATCCTGAACGATTTGGCTCTGTTTGGGGGACCGGACGGGTTGCGTTGCGACGCATAAAGGCTCGGTGATCTCTTGTGATGCCGGTGCCAGCGTCTTAACGCAACCTACACCAATTTCTTGTGCGCGCCGTCGCACCTAGGCTTGTCCCCGCTGCGCTTGCAACCGCACAACCACACCTTCTGCGCCTCGGTGAGCTCCAGCTCCATGGGCTGGATGCCGGTTCCCCGGTGTGAGCCGTCGCAGAACGGCTGATTCTTGGAGCGACCGCAGGCACACCACCAATAGGTGCCCACGTCCAGCTCGAGGGTATAAGGGCCTGCTTTCGGGCATTCGGGTTCTTGCATCGGTTTTCTCCGTTTGGGTTATGGTTCTCTTGTAGGATAACACCGTGTTAGCCTATCAACCTCTACCCGGACCGCGAGGACGTACAACTGTGGACCAGTATTCCCGCCCGACCCGCCACCGACTCCTTTCATTCGTTTCGGCTGCCTTTTTCGTCCCGGTTTTGCTCTCTGCCTGCACGGAGGACGAACCGACGGTTGCGAAAGAGGTTAGCCGCCCGGTCAAGACCGCCCTGGTGCAGGCGCCGGATGTCGGCGGTATCCGCCGCTTTCCGGCTCGCATCGACGCCCTGCACAAGGCGGAGCTGGCCTTCCGGGTAGCGGGAACCGTTCAGAAGCTGGCGGTTAAAGAGGGAGATCGGGTGAAGAAGGGGCAGATCCTGGCCACCCTGGATCCCACGGACTACAAGATCGCAGTCAAGGACGCCCAGGCCAGTTTCGACCG
The DNA here is from genome assembly GCF_900092655.1 of Candidatus Thiosymbion oneisti. Taxonomy (GTDB): domain Bacteria; phylum Pseudomonadota; class Gammaproteobacteria; order Chromatiales; family Chromatiaceae; genus Thiosymbion; species Thiosymbion oneisti. The sequence continues at coordinate 35,416 of NZ_FLUY01000704.1, read as the reverse complement.
CGCCCAAAAGGATTTCAAGCGGGCCAAGGAGCTGGTAAAGAAGGGCTTTATCTCCCGGTCCGATTACGATGCCAAAGAGGCCGCGTGGAAGAATACCCGGGCGGCCCTGGAGCGAGCCAATCAGGATCTTGCCTACACCAGGCTGAAGGCGTCCTTTGCCGGCACGATCGCCAAGCGTTACGTAGAGCCCTTCGAGGAGGTCCAGGCCAAACAGGCGATATTCGCGATTCATGACCGCTCCCGGTTGGAGGTCAAGATCAATGTTCCCGAGACCGTTATCCTCGGCATCCGTGCCTCCGGCGGCGAAGGCCCCGAGCCCGGCGCGATCCCGGTTACTGCTTCCTTCGATAGCCGGCCCGGTGAGGAATTCGACCTGACCCTGCGCGAGATTGCCACCCGCGCCGATCCCGCTACCCAGACCTTCGCGGTCACCTTCACCATGCCCGCTCCAAAGGATTTTCTGGTGCTCCCCGGCATGACTGCCACCGTTACGGCCGACTTCAGCGGCGTCACCGACGGAGCACCGCTGCTGTTCCTGCCCGTCGCCGCCGTCACCGCGGACTCGGATTTGGAGCCCTTCGTGTGGGTGGTGGATGAGGCGAACATGAAGGTGACGAAAACCCCGGTGGAGGTGGGACGCATGCGCGGGAGCTCCATCGAGATCAAAGCTGGCCTGGAGATCGGCAAGCGGGTCGTCGTCGCCGGTGTCGGCTATCTCGCCGAGGGCATGCAGGTACGGCTACTCCCGGAACACGAGGAGGCGGAACCCAGATCCGATGAGGGTCCGGGCTCGTGAAGACCGAGCTCCGAGAGCGACGGACAAACCTTCGCGACCGACCGTGCCGATGCCGGACCGCGGGCGAGGGTATCGGCATACCAACCGCCGTCGCGCTGTGATCGATTCGCTTCGCGTGAAGCACCAGCACACAGGCTTACGCTATGAACATCGGTGAGTACTCGGTCAAGACTCCGGTCATCTCCTGGCTGTTGGTGGTCATCCTGTTGGGGGGAGGCATCTGGGGCTTTCAGGGCATGGGCAGGCTTGAAGATCCCGCCTTTACCGTCAAGCTGGCCAAGGTCATCACCCTGTATCCGGGGGCATCGGCCCGGCAGGTGCAGGACGAGGTGACCTATCACGTGGAAGAGGCCATTCAGCTCATGGAGCAGGTGAAATGGATCAAGAAATCCATTTCCCGTCCCGGCCTGTCCGACGTCACCATCGAGTTCAAGGACAAGTATCGGGGCAAGGATTTTCCCGGCATCTACGACGAGCTGCGGCGCAAGATCGCCGATATGCTGCACAAACTGCCGCCGGGTGCCCAGCCCCCCGTGGTGGTGGACAGTTTCGCCGACGTGTACGGCGTTTATCTCGCCCTGAGCGGCGAGGGCTACAGCTGGCGCGACCTGTGGGACACCGCCGACTACCTGAAGAAAGAGTTGGTGCTGGTGCCCGGCGTGCGCAAGATCGTCATCGACGGCAAACAGCAGGAGGTCGCCTATCTGGAACTCTCCCGCGCCCGGCTCGGCGAGTTGGGGATCTCGTTGGCGGGTATCCGCAACGTGCTCCAGTCCCAAAATATCGCCGCCGATGCCGGCAATGTAGACGTCGGGGACGAATACCTGCGCATTTGGCCCACCGGGGAATCGGTCTCGGTACAGTCCATCGGCGACGTGCTCGTGAGCTCGGCGGACAAACGGCTGGTGCGGTTGGGCGACATCGCCGAAATTCACCGCGCTTACGTCGACGTCCCGACCAAGTATTACTACCACAAGGGAAAGCCGGCGCTCACCATCGGGATCTCCATGCAGGCGGGCAAAAACGTGGTGGAAGTGGGCGAGGCCATTGGCCGCAGGCTCGCGGGGCTCGAGGCAAACATCCCGGTCGGCATGCAGCTCGAAGCCATCTACGACCAGCCCCAGGAAGTGGATAAATCGGTCAACGGCTTTGTGGTCAGTGTAGCCCAGGCGGTGCTTATCGTACTCGTTGTGCTGCTGCTGTTCATGGGCCTGCGGGTTGGGATGATCATCGGCGCCGTGCTCCTGATTACCGTCGCCGGCACCCTGTTCATCATGGCTATCTACGGCATCGAGCTGCAACGCATCTCCCTGGGCGCCCTGATCATTGCCCTGGGGATGCTGGTGGACAACGCCATTGTGGTCGCCGAGGGCATGCTGATCCGCATCAATGCCGGCATGGACCCGGTGCGGGCGGCCAGCGAGACCGTCAGCAAGACCATCTGGGCCCTCTTGGGGGGCACCGTCATCGGGATCCTGGCCTTTGCCGGTATCGGCTTCTCCCAGGATGCCACCGGGGAGTTCGCCAACTCCCTCTTCTATGTCATCTTGATCTCTCTGACCCTGTCCTGGATTACGGGCATCAGCACCACACCCCTGTTGTGCGCCCTGCTGCTCAAGCCCGGCAAGGCCGCCGGTCAGGAGACGGATGCCTATGCCGCCGCCCCTTTCCGCATCTATCGTGGCTTGGCGAGTACGGCCCTGCGCTTCCGCTGGGTGACGGTGGTGACGGTCGGGGGACTGTTCGTACTCTCCCTGTGGGGCTTCGGTTTCGTCAAACAGGCCTTCTTCCCCAACTCGAACACCCCCCTGTTTTTCGTCGACGTCTGGGAGCCGGAGGGCACGGATATCCGCAAGACGCGTGAGGATACCCTGCGGGTGTCCGAGTATCTGCGCGGGCTTGAGGGCGTGACCCAGACCAGCTCGGCCATCGGCGGACCCCATCAGCGCTTTACCCTGGTCTACGATACCAAGGATACCACCTCGGCCTACGCCCAGATCATCGTCCAGACCGAGACTCGGGAGCAAATCGACCAGGTATGGGAACAGGTCGAAGCATTCCTGCGCGAGGAGCTCTACTGGACCGACCCCATTCTCAAGCGCATGTTGATCGGCCCCGGTCGCGACAGCAAGATCGAGGCCCGCTTCCACGGCCCTGATCCGGAGGTGTTACGCACGCTCTCGGAACAGGCCAAGGCCCTGATGCGCGCCGACCCCGGCTCCAAGGAGGTCCGCGACGACTGGCGCGAACCGGTCAAGGTGCTACGTCCCCTGTTCAACGAGCAGGTGGGGCGTCAGCTCGGTATCACTCGCGTGGATCTGGCCAACGCCCTCCAGTACGCCTTTGACGGTACCCGGGTTGGTCTGTACCGCGACGGCGAGCGCATGTTGCCCATCCTGGCCCGGGCCATGGCCGAGGAGCGGGCCGATGTCACCAACATCCAGGACATTCAGGTCTGGAGTCCGGTGCTGGAGCGCGCCATCCCGGTCGCCCAGGTGGTGAGCGGTTTCGAGATCCAGTGGGAGAACCAGGTCATCGGTGGACGGGACCGGATGCAGACCATCATCGCCTCCGCCAATCCCAGGGGCCCGCTGGCCGCTCCCTTGTTCGCACGCCTGCGCCCGCAGATCGAGGCCATCGAGCTGCCCCCCGGCTATAGCCTGACCTGGGGCGGCGAATACGAGGATCAGACCAACGCCCAGGGCTCCCTGTTCGGCGTCCTGCCCCCCTCCTTCATAGCCATGATCCTGGTCAGTATCCTGCTGTTCGGCAAGCTGCGCCAACCCCTGATCATCTGGCTCACCGTACCCCTGGCGGTCATCGGCATCACCGCCGGCCTCCTCGGCCTCGACGCCTCCTTCGACTTCATGTCCCTGCTTGGCGCTTTATCCCTGATCGGTCTGCTGATCAAGAACGCCATCGTACTCATCGAGGAGATCGACCAGCAAATCGCTGCCGGCAAGGCCCCCCACGCGGCCATTCTGGACTCGGGCGTAAGCCGCATGCGCCCCGTGATCCTGGCCGCCGGCACCACCATCCTGGGCCTAATCCCCCTCCTGCCCGATGTCTTCTTTGTCAACATGGCGATCACCATGATGGTCGGCCTGGGCTTCGCGACCCTACTCATCTTGATCGTGGTCCCTACCCTGTACGCCATTTTGTTCAAAGCGAATAACAAGCCACAGCCTGGGTTGAGCAATCCTGAATGATAAAGATCCTTCCTGCGTCGGGACAAGAAAGATCCCTCCTACGTCGGGACAGGGTTTGACGGGTTGCGTTCGACGCCCAAAGGCGCACTGATCGTCTGCTAAGTCAGTGCCGGCGTCTTAACGCAACCTTGTTATGGCTGTATTCTTATGGTGTAATTATATTTGTTGCGATTTTTCGTCAGACAAGTCGTTGATAAGACTGAGAACCTGTCTGGAAAAAACGTAATGCATTGATTTATATGCCAAATCTCTGTTCCGAGCAGATTGGGTACAGCTTTATAGACAAGGGTTTACCTTTTTTGCCAGACAGGTTTTGAAAAATGGCATATAGGGCCAGATGAAATGCAGCATAGCTGCCGTGGGTGTTGATTCGGTAAAACCTTGGTTGGCAGAGAGTCCCAAGGGAGCAGCGCCGGTTCCGCAAAACCCGGAATGGGTCTGATGCCAAGGGGGCTGTTGGCATTTATCCTTCTCAGGTCCCAATCGTGGCCCTTTCCCACCTAACCCAAATTGCGGCACGTCGAGCAGGACCCGTAGGGTGGGCTACGCCCACCAACTTGAGCTGTGCCCACCACTACCGCACCCTCCCGGTGGGCTACGGTTACGCGGGGATCTGTGCTTATCCCCCGTCTGTTGTCACCGGCGCGTTTCCTATGCTCATCCGGCATACTGCTCTGCATCCCCTGACCCGTGGTTAGCGGCTAAGGAGCCGCTGTCTACTTTCCCGAATAAAGAGGAGTGAAATGATGCGTCTTAACGAAACTATCCAGCAGTTGGCAGACGCAGTAGGCCGTATCGAATCCAACATCGAGAGTTTGCAAACGGATGTCAAGGGGATTCGCGAGCGGGCTTCCCGTGACCGGGACCAGATGGAAATGCTGAAGAATCAGATACAGGGGTTCATGGTCTTGGGTGGAGGGGACCGAGGATCGGAGCCGCCGCGGTATGTCCCCACCGGCACCGGGCTGATTGATCCGGAGTGGCGTTGGGAGCGGGAGCACCCTTTCCGCCGATAAGTCCTATCCTTACTTGAACCTGCTCCGAATGAAAGAGCGTTTGCGCGCGTTGCGCCGGCGGTCGTCGGTGTTTGTTTGGCGCTGGCGGTCGCGGTTGCGCCATCCAAGTTGGTACTACTCCTGGCCCACACCTTTTGTGTTGTGGCGGGATGGGGGCACGGGTGGAGCAGACGTAGGGAGATCGGATGCCATCTATCTGTGGCCGAACGGGCTGCGCTGGTGGTTTCTCGGATTCGCCCTGTTTTTCGTGTTCTCCGTGATTTTTTCCCTGGGCTCCAACTCGCCTAACTCGGGCTCCAACTCACCTAGCCTGTGGTACTCCCTCGGGATATCGCTCGTGGTCTTTGTCTGGATGGTCTGGCTCTATCCCTTTCTCGTCTTCTACGTGCTACGCCGCGAGGTACTCTCCGATCTGTGGGGCACTTGGCCGCCACAGATGGATGCACTCTACGGTGGGGCACCTGAGTTGGTTGCGAGATCCGGCGAGTGCAGCCTCTTTCGAGCCTTGCTGTCCCATGGCAAACATGGCCTACGACGTCTAGGACGCCGACTCGGCACCTGTCTACCCTACGGCAGAGGATACCGGTCCGCAGCGAACGACGGGAGCGTCCAAGCGGCTCTGGAACGCGCAGCCTTGAAGGACTATTTTGCCTCCAAACCATCCCTGGTTAAACCGTCCCTAGCTGACATCTGGTGCGACCGGGGCTTTCGGCGCTGGCTCACTACCCGTTGCGGCCCCGTGGTCGCGGGTCAGCTGGTCGTGCTCGTTTTGGTCATACTGGCCTTTTTGTTTCAAGCGAAAGAGGCAGTTCTCCTAATCTTGGTATGGACCGTGTTTGCCGCGGGTTTTCTATGGCATGCCGTCTGTGCCTTTGAGCGGGAGTGTCGCGTGTCTCTGAAATATCTGTCGCGCTTACCTTATCTCACCCATGCTCTTGAGAATACCTATCTCCTGCAAACCCTGCCCCAGCTGTCGGTACCTCTGGTAGTTGCCGTCGCCGGCATAAATCTCACTTTCGCCATTCCCTTGTTTGGAGTGCTGTAGCTAGCTAAGGTCTTAGGCGGCGTACCTGCTACCACCGTCCAGAGTTTTGACGGACGTAGCATCCGCATGCGCCCAGACCTGAAACTCAGCCACGGAAGGTTGTTTGGGCGTAAGATTTCTCGCCTCGCTCGAAATGACAATCAATGGGTCAGCTCTTATGCAGCCTCTCAGTCGCGAGCCGAATTTCGAAGCCGATCGCCTAGGAGCGGAATGATGACGAAAGCCGAAGAGACGGGCAACATTCCAGAAAAGACCGATCCGCGCCAGATACTGGGCCTTGTGGCCTGGGTCGATACCTTCGAACGTATTGATACCCTGTTGGTCGAGTACCGTCACACCCAGGTCAATCTGATTCATCACCTGCACGCGCCCGTTCTGTACCGTTTCCTGCGCCGGGAAGAGAAATACATCTGGGGCAGGTCGAAAGAAGAGACCGAAGGCGTTGATTGGTATCAGGAGTTGTGCCGACCGGATTTCTCCGCCAAGGAACTCGCCTCGAAATGGGTCGTGCCTTATCCCATACCGGGCCTTGTCGCCGACGATGAAGCATCAGATGAAGCATCAGAGGATAAGCACGACCCAACGCGAAAGCTCCAAGCCAAGATCCGGGAATTTTGGAACCAAGGCCACTGGAGTCTGGATCAAAAGCGCCACTATCTGATCCTGAGGACCCTGCAAGACATCAAGGCCGATCTGGTGGCGGATCGCCTGACCCTCTGCTGGTGGGCCCTATGGGCCTTTCGGGTCATTGATTCCGATCCCTATCCGAAGGAGCAGGGCGGGACCCAACGTCTGGCCCGGTTCATGGTCCTGCGCGCCGGGGTGACACGCAAGATCTACGACTATGTTCAGCGCCTGCGGGATCTGCAGGCACAGTTCGAGCGCGATCTGGATATGGGGTTTCAGGACCACCCCAGGCCCAGCCTGACCAGACGCCGGGAGCAAGGGATCTACACCGGCTTCCTGACGGACCGCTGCCGTGACATGGGACGGTCGATCACCATGCTGCTGGACTCCCAGCGTATAGCCGCCCCTCTCCCTGCCAGCCGGGGACCGATGATGCACCGTTGGAATCACGATTTTACCTCCCGCTCCTTTACCCATCTCCACCAAACCTCGGCCGAGCACGAGGACGCACGGCACACCTCATTCATCAACTCCTCCTACTGGATGCCGGAACGGCCGGATTTGCAGAGTGTGCTCGCCCATGAAGTGGCCCATGAGGCCGTGAATCGCCGCTACAGAAATGGCGACGAGGACATGCTGATCGCCTGTCAGGACCCCTTCGGGCGCCTACTGCGGCTGTTCGACCACTGCCTGCGCAGCTTCGACAAGCACGAGGATAAAAGACGCCTGTCCTCGCATTTTCGCCATTCTCTGATCCGCGAGCTCGCCTGCGATCTGCTGGCCGCCACCGTGGAGGGTCACGGCTATTTATTAGCGCTGTTCGAGGAGATTACCGGCGCCGGCACCGGCCTGGAGATCTTCTTCGACCGCCCGGATGGATGTTACGACCTGGAGCTCACCTACCATCTGGAGCGCCACGGGGGTTTCCTGGACCGGGAGCGTGATTGGTATCTGCGGCTACGGGTCACCGCAACCTGGCTCAATGCAATCCACCACCTGGATCCGTCTCCCCCCTTGGATACCCTATTAGAGAAAGGCGTGCTCGACTTGACGGAGGCCATGCTCGATTTCCTGGATCGCCTACATGGACCCAACCGCTCCCAACTGCACTACTGGCGTTCCCTGGGTCGACGTCTGTGTGAATTGGCCCGACATTCCGATGCGGCCGCGGATTTCCGCCATTGGCGCCAGATGCGCTCCGAGGATGACATAAGTGACGAGGCATCCGACGAGAAATCCAACAGCCAGGATCAAGGGGTAAGCCGGGCACCTTGGTGTTTCCCCCGCTTCTCGCGGCGCCTGCCTAAATCCGTGCAAGGGCATCTTTATGATCGCTTGGTCGAGCAGAAGCGCCAACCAGGATACCCTTGCGAAGGAATGGAAGAAAAAGAGACCAAGCAGTGGTTCGTTGACCATTACTTCGATGGCAACGAAACCGAAGGAACCAAACCGACTATCTTCCGGCACATCTATGACATCGCCTGGCAGTGTATGCTGGCCCGAGCGATCGATTTTTTCGATGATCAAGGCGGACCACGCGAACAGGGCCGCAACTGGATCGCGAATCTACAGTGCCACGCCGCCCTGGGTCGGGAGTTCTACCAGCTCGCCCTCGAGCTCCATTACGATCAGAGTCAGTCTGCCTTTCACTACTTGCTCATCGTTGTACACCAACTGGAGTATCTATTCGAGGACAAGCCGCGCTGGTCGGAGTTGGATTCCGCACTACAAGACAAGCTGCAAAAATGGCTTGGCTACCAGCAGGATGAAAAGCCGCGTGATCAGGATTGGCTGAAAGAGTACATCGGAGAACTCGAAGACGACCTGTTCGGTAGATTTCCTCCCAGCGCCATGCGCAAAGAAGAAAAGCGCATTGAGTTCAACAAAGAAGCGCCGGGAATTGCTGAGCGATACACGGCACTCACCTGGCGCGATCTCTATGCTTGGTTTAGACACCGTGGACTGAAATTCTATTCCGAGCGCACAATTAATCCCGACTCCTCTTCCCAACGATATGAAGAGCGCCTGCGCACCCTGGACAAATTGCTCCGCAGAAAGCTGGACCGGCTGATCGAGATTCTCAGGGATTGTAAGCTAAAGCCCGGCAACCCTGTCTACCCCCTCATGGGGTACCTGGAGGGTACTCGTCTGGCGGATAAAGGGGATGCGGACAAGCGGATACGGCGTCTGATCGAAGCGTTCCGGCCTGGCAATGACCTCCATGTGCCCGATTATTATCTCATTGGCCGCATTGCAATCGCCGGCAGCTATCCCACCAAGGAAAAAAAGCCGGGTGGAGAAGATCCGGATCGCCTGACCTATTGGCTGGACCGCTTCGCGAAAAAAGATTACCACTGGGCTGGGGAACGTACCGTCTGCCGACCACCGCAGGAGGAAGAGACATCCGGGCAGCACGGAAAGCGCTATTACGAGGGGGTCTTAGGACGTTACGACCTAGTGACCTGGATCAAAACCCGTCCCATGTACCGCTGCACACTTCCCCAGTTCCCCCAGCCCGACTGTGCTCCGCCGGAACCAAAATGGGAGGACGAGGAGTTTCCGGCCTTCTTCGTGCGTCGCGAGCAAGCAGTCCCTGTGCGGTTGGATCGCACTGATCCCTTTCCGGACGACGAACGGATACCTGTACTGGCGATCCTCTCGGTTACCCTGACCCAACGCTACGCCCGTGTCGATGCCCTCTGCCGCCTGCTGCGAGCGCGGGACAAAAGGAATGATTCCTACAATGGACATAAAGATTTGCCGGACCGTCGGTTGCAGATCGAGCAGATCGGTGGGTTATTACATGCCAATGACTGCCTCTTCCTGACCGACGGCTGGGACGACTTGCTCCTCATCCTCTCGGGCGAGCCGAGTGAGGAACGCCTGCAGGAGATCTTCGCCATCCAAGGCGCCTTCTTCGAGGATTTCATGGTCGACCGCACCGAGCTGATGCTGGCCGCCGATTGGATTTCCATCGCCGCCGCCTCGGAGCATTTCCGGCTGTCGGTGCAACTGCGGCTGATGGAGGACCGCGCCTTGGAATACGGGAATTCGGCATTCCGTGAGCAGGTGGAAAAAAACATCGACGGCTCCGAATTCTGGCGCGACTTCAAGCAACACATCATGCTCTGCCGTACCCCCGGACGGACCGATTACACTATGACTTTCCCCGGCCTCGATGACCTCGCCGACTCGAACCTCGACCCGAAACCCCGCTTCGAGGCGGAGCGGTTGTTCGAGCTCTTCAAGGGCACCCAGATCGACGCCATCCAGACCACTATTGGGCGAAAAGTCGAATGGGGAGACACCGTCAAGGAGTGAATGCTGGAATTTCCCTGGTTCCCGCAATTCCGTGGGGATGATCCGTAGCCGGTCGTCGTAGGGTGGGCTGTGCCCACCAACATCCTGCCTGGCTGGTGGGCACAGCCCACCCTACGAGCCTGTTGGCACTCAGCAAACCGCATCAGCCGGGTAGCCAGGTCGATTGGGATGCAGCATGCCCGGAATCGGAATCGGGATCGGAATCGGGATCGGGATCGGGATCGAAGTCGAGATTCCGGTTGCGATCCCGATTTCGATCCGGTGCATCGGATAGATCCTGCCCAGGGCATGATCCGCCACCTCTGCGTCGGGCTAGGCCGCGTCTCTGCGGCTAACCCGACCTACCCGGCCCGCCCTAGATCAACGGGCTCGAAAGGAAAGCGATCCGGGGGCCCCTCAGCGTGAAGCCAGCGTGGTGGCGATGCGAATCTCGGATAGGCCGGCACGGCGATGAGGGCGCTGGAGAGGGTGCCGAAACCGTTGGGACGTTCTTCCAGATTCATGGCGGCGGTGGGGCCTGCCTCCGCCGGGTAGGTCCGACTCGCCAGCAGGTCCTTCCAGGCCTGCCAGCGGCCGTGCCGGGGGTCAGGTATCTCGGCGCTCCGAAAACGCTGCAAATAGCTGCGGATGCGCGGGTGGCCGCTGTCGTCCAGCTCGGTATCGCTGAGCATGTGCAGTCCAGGGGGGATCGGATGGACCCGAATCTCTCCATCGCCTCCATGGCGCAGCCAATAGGCGTCTTGGGTGTCGGCTACCAGGAGGTTGAAGGGCCGGTAGGCGGCCGGGTCGAGATCGGCCAGGGCGCCGGCTGCCGATTTGGCCTCGGCGTGGTCCAGAACCTCCAGGACCAGCTCACCGCGGCTGCGTTTTCCGGGAGCCGGACCCAGGGAACCGGTCCGGTCCATGACCGCTGCCACCACTGCCTGGTCATTCATGCCCAACCAGCTCCCGCCTCCCGTGTGGTCGAGACCGGCCACGACCGCGGGTCGGTCCGGCCAATGGCGCGCCGGGGGCTCCGCGGGGCGATGGCGTACTTCGTCGCGGTTCGCGGCCAGCAGCAGGGGCCAGTGGTGGCCGGGTCGCCGCAGGATCACCAGGGTACACACGTTAGGCTGTGCCTGAGAGGCTGTCTAGAAACTAATACACTGATTTTAGTTGAACCTTTTTCTTCCCCGCTGGAAGAACTACACGACCACTATATGTTAAGCACTGCCAGGAAAAGAACGGATTAGGCGCTGGTTGCCTTTGCGGGATCAGGAGGCTGCGGACCGCGAATCCTCGTCCACAGGGGTTACGAGTAACACCACACCATCGACATCCGTCACCCGCATTTGGGTCCCCTCGCCAGAATCAGGTCCGCTGATCTTCCAGATGGTGTCGTCTACCCGCAGCTTTCCGGTACTGTTCACGATGGGTTGGTCCAGGGTGAAGATCCGTCCGATGTATTGGTGCCCGCGCTTGTTGAGGGTGGGCGTGTCGGTGGCGATGGGATGGCGTTTGAGGTAGCGCCGACCGAGGATCAGGCTCAGTATGCTGAAGACGCCGAACAGCACCAGTTGGACCTGCCAGTCCAGCGCCGGAAAGACCGCCAGCACCAGCCCCACGGTTCCAGCCGCGATCGCCAGCCATAGGAAGAAGGCCGCGGGTGAGAAGGCCTCCAAAATGAGCAGGACGATGGCGACCAGGACCCAGTGCCAGGGACCGACCATGGTGATCCAGCCCGTGTTCATGCCGGCTCATTCCGGTACCGATGGCTTTCCGCCGGGGCGCTGGAGGGCCGCGCGGGCGATCTCTCCGATGCCGGCCAGGGAGCCGATCAGGCTGGATGCTTCCAACGGCAGCATGACGACCTTCTGGTTCTCGGCGCTGCCGATCTGCTGCAGGGCCTCGGTGTATTTCTGGGCGACGAAGTAGTTGATGGCATTGACATCGCCTTTGGCAATGGCCGCTGAGACCACCGTGGTCGCCTTGGCCTCCGCCTCGGCCAGGCGCTCCCGGGCCTCCGCCTCGCGGAAGGCCGCCTCCCGCTCGCCCTCAGCCGCCAGAATCGCCGCCCGTTTCTCACCTTCGGCCGTGAGGATCGCTGCCTGGCGCGAACCCTCGGCCTCCAGGATGGAAGCCCGCTTGTCGCGCTCGGCCTTCATCTGGCGCGCCATGGCGTCCACCAGATCCCGGGGCGGGGAGATGTCTTTGATCTCGATGCGGGTCACCTTCACGCCCCAGGGCGTGGTGGCATCGTCCACCACCGTCAACAACCGGGTGTTGATCTTGTCGCGTTGGGACAGCAGCTCGTCCAGATCCATGGAGCCCATGACGGTGCGGATGTTGGTCATGGTCAGATTGAGGATGGCGTGCTTGAGACCGGTGATCTCGTAGGCCGCCTTGGCCGCGTCCAGGACTTGGAAGAAGACCACTCCGTCCACCGTGACCATGGCGTTGTCCTTGGTGATTATCTCCTGGGACGGGACGTCGAGTACCTGCTCCATCATATTCTGCTCGGAGCCGACCCGGTCGATGATAGGAATGATGGCGTGTAGCCCAGGCGTCAGGGTGCGGGTGTAGCGTCCCAGCCGCTCGACCGTGTATTCGGAGCCCTGAGAGACCTGTTTGACGCCCAGGACGATGATGACGACCGCGAGCACGACGATGCCGATAACGACGATTTCTTGCATAATGAACTCCATGCTGGTTGATGCCCAAGCGAATGATGTCGCAAGTATAGCCGTTCCAGGCTGTTCGGTGTCGGTGTCGGACCGGCCGCCGGGTCCATGAGCCGGCCCGGCATCCAACCGCCCAGGTCACTCCTGAGCCGGGTGGGGAGGGCCATTGCCGAGTACGCCATGATCCGCGACGGCGACCGCATCCTGCTCGGCGTCTCCGGCGGCAAGGACTCACTGTCGCTGCTCGCTGTTTTGCGCCACCTGCGGACCTATGCCCCGGTGCGTTTTGCGCTCGGGGTGGTCACAGTCGATCTGCAGATACCCGGATTCGACCCCGGCCCGCTCACAGCCTACTACGACCGCCTGGGCGTGACCTGGTTCTATGAGCAACATCCCATCCTGGAGCAGACCAGGGAACGGATGGACGGGGGTTCCTTCTGTGCCTACTGTGCCCGCATGAAGCGGGGCATCATGTACGGCACCTGCCGGCGCGAGGGCTACGGGGTGCTGGCCCTGGCTCAGCACCTGGACGATCTGGCCGAGAGTCTGCTGCTATCCTTCTTCCACAGTGGGCAACTGCGGACCATGAAGGCGCGGTATCTGAACGATAAGGGAGACATCCGTGTCATCCGTCCCTTGGTCTATTGTCGGGAACGCCAGACCGCCGACGGTGGTGGCTAATTATTAAATGATATAATATAGTGATCCATTTGTAAATTTAACCAAGGAGTTTTCAGTTATGATTATTGGAACAAAAATGCACACATGCCGCAAATGTCACAGCAACGAACTGAGAAAAAATGGCATCAATGCATGCGGCAACCAGCAATATCATTGTAAAACCTGTGGGGCCTATGGTGTGCTTGAACCCCAAGTATGTTATACAGAGGAAGCGAAAGACCTCATTATAAAAGCTTATCAAGAACGATCAAGCATGCGTGGGATCGAAAGGAGTCATGGGATCTGTCGCCAAACATTGCGTGCTTGGTTAAAAGGAAAAAACGCTCTCTTTCTCCAAATGCATCATTATGCATGAGGTCTGTTTAAAGCTCTTCCTGCACCGCTATAATACGGATCTCTTGCCAGCCAGTTGACTATGCCATCATTTAAGAATTAGCCACCACCCAATGGACTTCAAGTTGATCGTATTCGACTGGGACGGGACCCTCATGGATTCGGAGGCCAAGATCGTGGCCTCTATCCAGGCGGCCTTCACCGACATGGGTAAGCAACCGCCCAGCCACGAGGCCGCGCGCGATATCATTGGGATTAGCCTCGCTGATGCCATGGTCAGACTTTGGCCCGAGGCCGATGATACCCAGCGCAGCCGAGTCACCGACCGCTATCGGTTCCACTACCATGACGGTGGCGCTGATGGACCTCCCTCGCCCCTGTTCCCCGGCGCTCAGGAGCTGGTGGACTGGTTGTTGCAAAGGGATTATCTGTTGGCCGTGGCCACCGGCAAGAGCCGCTGGGGCTTTGATCCCATCCTCGGCGATACGGGTCTTGCCGACCGTTTTCACGCTACCCGCTGCGCCGATGAGGCTTGCTCCAAGCCCCATCCGGAGATGCTGTTGCAGATCATGGACGAGCTCGGGGTGACCGGTGCGGAGACCCTGATGGTCGGGGATACCGAATACGATATGCAGATGGCACGCAATGCCGGTACCAGTGCCTTGGCAGTCTGCTATGGGGTTCACGAACGGGGGCGATTGCTCGCGCAACGGCCCTTGGATTGTTTGGAGACGCTCCCTGAGCTGCGATCCTGGTTCGAGCGGGAGGAGGTGGTATGAGCTGGCGGTTCTGGAAACGGCGGGAGGCCATGCCCGCCCCGGGGGACGAAGGTTGGGAACAGGCGTTGGTGAATCGGGTGGTGCTGGACCACCTCGAGGAGCAGCGGCGAAGCCGCCGCTGGGGTGTCGTTTTCAAGCTCTTGACCTTCGCCTACCTGATTGCCTTGCTGGTGCTGTTCTGGCCCGACGACTTCATCACCCACGTTGCCCCCGGTGAGGAGCATACGGCACTGGTGGAGGTGAAGGGCCTCATCGCCCCGGAGACCGGTGCCAGCGCGGATCGCATCATCAAGGCCTTGCGTAGGGCCTATGAGGACGACAACACCAAGGGCATCATCCTGCGCATCAACAGCCCTGGGGGCAGCCCAGTGCAGGCCGGTTACATCAACGACGAGATCCGGCGGCTGCGCAAGCAGCATCCGGACACCCCGGTCTACGCGGTGGCGGCGGATCTGTGTGCTTCGGGCGGCTACTATATCGCTGTTGCCGCCGACGCCATCTATGTGGACAAGGCGAGCCTGATCGGCTCCATCGGTGTGCGCATTGATGCCTTCGGCTTCGTCGAGGCCCTCCGGGAGCTGGGCATCGAGCGCCGCCTACTGACGGCGGGCCAAAATAAAGGAATCCTGGATCCCTTCTCGCCCCTGCATGAGGAACAGCGCGCATTCCTCCAGGGGGTCCTCGACCAGCTGCACCGGCAGTTCATCGAGGTCGTGCGCGCGGGTAGGGGCGAGCACCTCAAGGGGGGTGATGCGCTCTTCAGCGGCCTCTTCTGGAGTGGCGAAGAGAGCGTGGCGCTTGGTCTGGCCGACGGGCTCGGCAGCAGCAGTTATGTGGCACGCGAGCTGATCGGAGCGGAGAAGATCGTCAAGTACAGCACCAAGAAGGACCTGCTCGAACACCTGGCGGATCGCCTCGGCGCCGCAATCGCCGCATCCCTGATGCGCTTGAGTGGGGCCGACGGTTACCCGATCGTGCGCTGAAGTTTACCCGCCGCTGGTGGGTCTGAAGTTTCGCGAGTCCGGTCCTCCAGGCTGTGCCAAACAGTTCAGGATTATCTGAAACTATATACCAGTCTGTAATCCAATGCCGTTAAGTTAAGCCTCAAAGCCCCTCTCCCGGCGGGAGAGGGGTTGGGGAGAGGACGACGAAAAGCAGCGCTCAATCAATCACGAACGGCGCCGGTGATGCTTAACTTAATGGCATTGGTCTGTAATCTCGCAGGATTTGACAATTAAGGGAATTGGAGAATGGAAAAGCATATTATACGTTTATGGATTTTATCTTTTCTCGTTTCAGTAATGGCTGTTGCTGTGATGACTTATAAGTGGTCGAACCACTCCCATCCGTATGAGGGAAATGCACATATAATTCGCAATAAATCGCAATTAGAAGGTTTCCTCCAATCCCATCGACACCGTCATGACGTTGCCCAATTTAAGACCGGGCATAGGCCCTATCCAATACCAACGGCTTTTTTCATACAGTCACTGGCATTCGTTACTGCCACTGATGTGAATGTTACGGGTTTTGTCTGGCAAACATATCCCAATGATTTCCCAAAGGACTTCGAAAAAGGTATCGTCTTTGCGGAACAGGTAAACTCAGCAGACACTCTTTTAACCAAATCTTATGAGTTACCCATAAAACGGGATGGCATTCAATACGATTTGGTGGGATGGTATTTCGATGTAACTGTCCGGCAATCCTTCGATTATTCACACTATCCACTCGATACGGTAACAGTCTGGCTGCGGCTCTGGTCGAAGCAGACCTCAAATGACATCCTTCTAACCCCGGACTTTGGTGCATATAAAAAGACGAATAAGCGCACCTTCGGATTGGATTTTGAAATGGTGCATGGTGAATGGAATGTCGATGAAACATTCTTCAGTTATAAGGAAATACCTTATGATACGAATTTCGGATATTATGGGCCGGATCCCGAATCGTCCACCAGTGCTGAAGATTATTTGTTCATTGATCTTTTTTTTAATATCAGGATTCATCGAAAATTCATCGATGCGTTTATCATCAATTTGGTCCCGCTTTTTATCGTGGCGTTACTACTTTTCGCACAACTGCTTGCTGTGTCGAGAAAAAAAGATCTAGCTGAGCATATTGGGTTCAGTGTAACCGGTGCAATTGCTACCTATTCGGCAGTCCTCTTTATCATATTGCTTGCTCATGTTCAGGTAAGGAGCCAGTTTGCCGGCTCAGGCTTGGTATACATGGAATATTTTTACCTGATAATGTATCTGAAGATATTCTTATCCCTTGCGAATACATTCATTTTCGTGTTGGGAAGATCCCGCTATACGGACATCATCCGTTACCGAGATAATTTGATTCCTAAGCTGTTGTACTGGCCGGTACTCCTTTGGATGTTGGTAATACCAACCTGGTTAATTCTGTAGGGTGTGATATTGCTGCTTGCCGCCATGCAAGATCCTTAAATAGTACAGGATTTACAGGATTCACAGAATGCCTTCATTAAATAAAAAAATCCTGTAAATCTTGGGTAATCCTGTAAATACTGTCCATTAGACACCATCCTTCCCGGCAACGCCGAATGATTCAGGATTGCACCCATCAGGTATCTCTCAAGGACTCCAGGGGATCGATTCCCTCCGATTCCAACATGGAGATCAACCGGATCAAGGGTAGACCCACGAGTGCGTTCGGGTCCTCGCCCTCGAGGCGCTCGAACAGCACGATGCCGAGGCCCTCGGATCGGAAGCTCCCGGCGCAGTTGAAGGGCCGCTCGCGATCGATATAGGCCTCGATACGGGCACGCGACAGCTGCCGGAAATGGACCCGGAAGGGCTCGCAGCAGAGCTGTGTGCGTCCGGTAGCGGTATTGAGCAGGCACAGGCCCGTGTAGAAGGCGACTTGGCGTGCGGATGCGCGGGTGAGCTGGGCGATGGCCTGGGCGCGGTTCCCCGGTTTGCCGATTACTGCACCGTCCAGGTAAGCCACCTGATCCGAGCCGATGATGAGGGCGTTCGGATGATCCTCGGCTACCGCCCTTGCCTTTGCCTCCGCCAGCCGCACCACCAGCTCCTGGGGAGACTCATCCGGTCGCCTGGTCTCGTCCACATCGGGCACGGCGGTGGTGAAGGGTATCCCTAGACGTTCCAGCAGGGCGCGGCGAAAGGGGGAGCTGGAGGCTAGAATTAGTGGTGGATAGGGCATGATGCAAAGCAAACGCGTATTTAATCCGCAGATCACGCAGATTTTCACAGATTGTTGGATTTTTCACAGCCATTACCTGGAACGGTTTGGAATGACAGGGAAAAAGAAATTAACAATCTCTGCGATAATAAAGCCACAAACTACACCTGCGGTATTTGCAAGCATATCCAACCATTCTCCATAACGATTTACGTACGGCTGCAATAATTCAATCGCACCACCGTGGGCTATAAAAAACAAAGCGAATAATAGCCATCTGTTTGGTTTACGTAATGCTGTCGGTAACACCAATATCGCATAAGCTATTATGTGATGGGCTTTATCGGTTCCCGGTACTGATGGTAATTCATCGAGTGGCCAGAGAGATAAAAACGTTATGACTACAAGAGTAAACAGTGTGAAAGCAAGCCAGTTTGTTTTTATTATAGTCAGCAATCCAATCATTCGAATTCGTCTTATTTCTTCTGTGAATCCAACACTTGCCATAGCCGGCAGCTAAAAGCGGGGAGACTTGACAGCTATCCGAGTTAATGGTTTTGTCGGCTCGTTCCCACGCTCCAGCGGCCAAGGTTTTTCATGACGCTGGAGCGTCTGGATTTGCTCCTACGCTGGAGTGTAGAAGCCAGAGAGAAGGTTCTCCGATTCGGTAGCAACGGAGTTAGAACACTACCTCCGTATAGTCATACACCACGATCTTCCTGACCAGAGGCAGAAGGACCTTTTGGACAGCATCCTTGTGCAAGGGGTGCTCCAGATAGGCGTTCATATCATCCGTGTTGGCGAAAGTGAGCATGATAGCGACATCAAAGCTGTCATCGACAATTTCTCTATCACTCGGAATCACCTCGCCGGCACTTACCTTTAGGACACGTGGGATCTTGCGGAATGAACGCGATGTCTCGATAATCTTGTGCCGATGGGCAGGATTGCCGGATTCCTTGAGCCAGCACAAGACAATATGCTTGACTTGTGTCCCCTCTGCTGCCTTTGTCGCCGTGCTGACGCAGCCGATGAAAAGGAGGATCAACACCACCGGAAGACGTATTTTGTTCATTGCCTTTGAAATATAACGTCAAGGCTAACCGGCAGCCCAAAGCGGTAAGCCGAAAGGTGCACCGCTTTGGGTTGCCCGGTTAAGCCGCATGTTAGTTCCATTTCTCTTGTTCGACTAGGGTTGCAAGATGTTCTAGTGCTCCAAATAATTCTTGCATATTATCGATGGTGTAGTTTTTTTCGTTTTTTGTAAAAAGATGCTCTTGCAATCGACCAAATTGCCATAAATTTCCATCAGTAACCACTCCATATACCGAATTTGTTTCATTGTTGTTGATCTTTTGTGATGCTACTAATTCAGCCAGGCATTGTCCCCAGCCTTGTTCAAAGTCGTTCTTTTTTGCTTTAACGACAATAACGATTGGGGTTTCAAGGACTGTCTTCCCGAGTGCTGATCTTTTTGAAAAAATATAGTCAGGTGTTCCAGATAATACTTCGTTAAATGATATTGGTTTTTGTATCCAAAACGAATAATTTTTACTGTGTCTTTTATATATCTCTCTTAGCAACGGAGATATTATCAGTTCGCTTCGAGAAGCTTCAGAAGAAAATATATCAATATTCTCTTTATTAAACCTAAACTCTTCTATAAAAGCTTGAGGAACGACTATATCCAGCGCCGATATAAAAATACCTTCCTCGTACTTTATTTTGTATTCTTTTTGAACCTCGGTAATATTTTTAAACTGACTAAATGGCATTTGAGAACACCTCGGTTTTGTTGGAGCTAACGCTTGGGCTCAGGCGCCCAATGCTGCGTGGCACTGAGCTTGAAAGTTGCTGAGGAGCCGGACCGCGGCATTGGGTTGCTTGCAGCCGAATGTCAAATATCTAAGGACTCAAGTCTCTCCTGCGACCGATACATGCCGGTAACGCATACCAATAAGCTCTATCTCAACTATAGCGTTGGGGTTCATTCCTCACCCCAACCTACGCGGGCTTTTTGCGCTCTTTGAACATCCTGTTGGGCACGCCGCCGTCCCTGGCAGGCTTTGCCCAACCTACAAAAGACTTTGCGTCCTTTGCGCCTTTGCGGTTCAAACCACGGGCCGGTAGCCGGCAACCGGTAGATCGAGTGCCTTATCCGACTTCCACCAGACTCGGCGTGTAATCCGCTGGGGGCTGGAAGCCGAGGAGTGTCATGCAGGTAGCCGCCAGGTTGGCGATGCCGGGATCCGCGACCTGCGCTAGGCGCGCCCGGGATCCATTGGTCGGGTCGTAGACGATCACTGGCACTAGGTTGAGGGAGTGTGCCGTCTTGGGCAGAAACTTGCCGGCGGCGTCCCGCTTCAGCTGGCCGGTCTTTTTGTCCGCCTCGTACATATCGTCGGAGTTGCCGTGGTCCGCCGAGAAGACCGCGATGCCTTTGGCATTTTTTACCGCCTCCATGATCCTGCCGACGCCCTCGTCCACGGCCTCGATAGCTGTCTTCACGGCATCGGTTACACCTGTGTGGCCGACCATGTCACCGTTCGGATAGTTCAGGCGGATGAATCGGTACTCGCCGCTTTTGATCGCCGTCACCACGGCATCGGTGATCTCGGTCGCCTTCATCCGCGGTGCCTGTTCGAACGGGCAGATGTCCGAGGGGATCTCCCGCCAGGTTTCGGTGGCGAATTTGCCCGAGTTGTTACCGTTGAAGAAGTAGGTGACGTGGCCGTATTTTTGGGTCTCGGAGATGGCGAATTGCTTGACCCCTGCGTTGGAGAGGTATTCGCTCATGGTACGATCGATCGCCGGTGGCGATACCAGATACTTCTCCGGTACGCAAAGGTCGCCATCATATTGCATCATACCGGCGTACCGCACATCCGGTTTGGGACCGCGGTCGAACTCGCTCAGCGCCTCGGCCTCGAAGGCCTTGGTGATCTCCAGGGAGCGGTCGCCGCGGAAGTTGAAGAAGATGACGCTGTCTCCCGCCAGGATCGGCCCCACCGGGGCGCCGTCGTGCGCGATGACGAAGGCCGGCAGATCCTGGTCGAGGATGCCCGGCTTTTCCTTGCGGAAAGTCTCCACCGCCTCGCGCATGGTGGCGAAGTAGCGGCCCTGGCCCCTGACGTGGGTATTCCAGCCGCGCTCGACCATGCTCCAGTCGGCGTTATAGCGGTCCATGGTGATGTGCATGCGCCCACCGCCCGACGCCACACAATAGTCCAGGGTGCCATCCGCATTGATGCCTTCCAGGAATTTGTCGAAGCGTTCGACATAATCCAGCACCGAGGTCGGGGGCACATCGCGCCCGTCGATCAAAGGGTGGATGCGGGCCTTTTGGACCCCCTCTGCCTTGGCCCGGCGCAACATCGCCTCCAGGTGGTTGAGGTTGGAGTGCACGTTGCCGTCCGAAAACAGACCGATAAAGTGCAGTGTCGATTGGTGGTCTTTGACATTCGCCGCCAGCTCCTTCCAGACCGCACCCTCGAATAGGGAGCCGGAGGCGATGGCCTGGTCGACCAGTGCCGCCCCTTGCGAGAAGACACGACCGCAGCCGATCGCATTGTGACCGACCTCCGAGTTTCCCATGTCGGTGTCGTCCGGCAGGCCGACCGCCGTCCCATGGGCCTTGACCTGGGTGTAGACCGCATGCGTGCGCAGCCAGTCCAGATTGGGGGTATGTGCGATCTTGACGAAATCGCTTTCCGGGTACTTGCCGATCCCGACCCCATCCATGATCACCAGCACCAGCGGTCCTTCCGGTCCATCGAAGGCCCCGTTTTTCCTGAGTTCTTCCATCCCGGTCCTCCTCGATACAGGCTTGGAAATTGTTTCGGATGAGGGGAAGCTCGAATCGGCGCAGTATAAACCCAGCGCTACCCGTCGCACATGGTTTCTGTCGGGATTTGCGTAGATGAACACCTGTCACCCAATCAATCCTTCGGCGCGCTACAGGTTGGCCGCGTTGTGCCGCAGGACTGGATTGTTCTGCTTTACCTTCCGGACCGGGGTGGAGCTTGACAGGGTACTGAAGGCGTACCAGGATTACCCGTATCATGGATGACCTCAAACTGCTCTCGGACAACCTCAAATTTGTTACGGTGTAGGCTGTAGCTGCAATTAAGACGTGATCACCTGGGATCTGACAGAGGGGTCGTCTCGTAGGAAGGCCGCAGGATGAGAAAGCCTATTCTTCTGTTTGGCTACTGGGCATTGGCCTTTTGCTGGGCACTGTCCGCTTTTCCGGTACAGGCCGAGCTCCGAATCCACGGCCTCGAGGCCATCGATCCCTCGGTAGTCCGGGTCGAACCCCAGCCGCTCAAACGGACCTCCCGGCCTGAAATACGGCGGCTCCACGTCCGCCTGCGCAATGTCTCCTCCGCCCCTTTCCCGGCAGATAGCATTCTCCTCGCCTTCGCTATCAAAGCACCGGAAGGTATCCTGGTCGCCAATGCCCAGGCCGTGAGCGCGGAGGGCATCCCCTATTTCGAGCTGAATACGTCCGATTTCGGATCTGGGCGTTCGCTCAAGATCAGGGTCGAGCTCGTCAATGAGGTCCAACGCCGGCTGCTCGAGGAGAGGCCACGGCCGCCGGGATGGTGGCAGGCGTACCGCAAGGCCGTCGCCCGCTGGCGGAGTTTGGCATATGAGGCGACGGCCTATTATCCGAGTTCCGCTCCCATAGCCGACGCCGGGGCCGACAGCAATGCCTTGACCGACACCGAGGTCAAGCTCGATGGCAGTGCCAGCTACGACCCCGGCGGGGGCATGCTCAGGTTCGGCTGGGCAACTACCGGTGTCCCGGCGGGGAGCACTGCCGCGTTGAACGATCCGGGACGGCCTGATCCCACCTTCGTACCCGATGTGGAGGGTGATTACGTCTTTGCACTCACCGTCGATAACGGGCAGGCGGCCAGCGTGCCGGATCAGGTTACCGTCTCCGCTACTCACCTCGATGCGCCGCCGAACGCCGATGCCGGACGCGACCAGGAAGTGCCCTCTGGAACCGCGGTAACCTTGGATGGTACCGGCAGCGATGATCCGAACGGCCTGCCGCTGACCTATTCCTGGTCTTTTACGGGAGTTCCGAGAACCAGCGCCTTGACGGACGCGGACATCACGGACAGCGACAGCGCCGAGGCCGGATTCATGCCGGATGCATTGGGGACCTATACCTTGGATCTCGTGGTCCACAACGGCAACCAATCCGATACCGACGGCGTTTCGGTGTCCGTCCTGGAAACGAACGTACCGCCGATTGCGGACGCGGGCACTGATTTTTCCGTCAAGCCGGGTGAGGAGGCGACCCTCGACGGCAGCCTGAGCCGGGACCCGGATTCCGGACCGGCGCCGATCACCTACCAGTGGAGCCTGGTCGCACGGCCATCCGCAAGTAACGCGGCAGATGCCGATATCGCCGCTGCGGACCAAGCGATTGCCCGCTTCACGCCGGATGTGGAGGGTAACTATATCGCTCGCATCGAGGTGGATGACGGTGAGTACCAGGATGGGGACAACACCTCCGTCTTCGCCGACAGCACACCGCCGACGATCAGCATCACGGCGCCGGTCGATGGCGCGGTCGCAGATACGCTGCGTCCGAACATCAATGTAACCTTCGACGACGATGGTTCGGGAATCGACACAAGCAGTTTCACTGCGCAGCTGAATGGCGTAGCAATCGGCGACTCGTTCGCCATCGACGAATATGGCGCGACCTACCAGCTTACGAGTGATCTGTCTGCAGGGCTTCATACCCTGCACGCGGCAGTGCAGGACAAGGCCGGAAATCTTGCCCAAGTGCGCTCTGATTTCAGGGTATCTGTCTTTCGGGCCCTGCCCGAGGCTAGCCCGACGACCGGGCCCGTTCCGCTGACCGTTAACTTCACGACTAACGCCGAGTACAGCGGGGGAGCGATACTGCGATACCGCTGGGATTTCCAAGGTGACGGAATCTTCGATACGAACGATCCCGGTGAGCAAAATTACACCCATACCTATACATCCAAGGGGGTGTTCGATGCCGTCCTGGAGGTACTGAACGACCAGAACGAGACGGCCGTCGCGTCCGTCAGAATCACGATAACCGGGAATCCTCCAGCGGCTACGGCGAGCATCGATCCCTCGAACGGCCAGGTACCGCTTACGGTCAACTTCACTGGCGTGGGTAGCGACGCCGACGGCCGGATCGTGCTCTATGAGTGGGATTTCGAGGGCGACGGGGTATTCGATTTCTCCTCGACAACGACTGGAAGTACCAGCCACACCTATCCCTCATCGGGGACTTTTAATGCCGTTTTCCGGGTGACCGATAACGATGGCCTGACGGCAATGGCAAGTGCAACTGCGACTGCGGTGAGAGTCGGACCACGCGGGTCGCCAACCGCCACGATCACATCTCCGAGCAGCCCCGTAAACTGCAATGCACCCTGCTCCGTCTCCTTCAACGGGACAGGCAGCGATGGCGGCGGCACCATTGTGCAGTATGAGTGGGATCTCGACGGTGACGGCGTCTACGATGCCTCGTCGCCCACCTCAGCTTCGACAAATTTCACCTACAGCTCGCCGGGTCTCTATGTCGTTGCCTTCCGAGTGATAGACAATGACGGACTGACCGGCGTCGACACAATCGAGGTCAAGGTCACGATCGACACTCGACTGGAACTGTTGACAGATACCTGTTCCGCACCCGTTGGCGGAAGCTCAGTCGACATCCGCACAAGGATCGGCGGGACGACGCCGGTTACCATTTTCCTGAAGAATAAGGCCGGTGACCGAGTGCGCACGCTGGTCAATCGCGAGAGCCGGGCTGCCGGTTCCTACACCGATACCTGGGACTGCACTGCGGACACGGGTGTGTTCGTAACAGAGGGTGTCTACTTCGCCGTCTTGGAATACGAAGACGCTAACGGACAGACGCGGACGCTCGATGAGTCCCAAACCAGCGGCGGTCAACTGTTCAACCCGAGCTGGCGCATGGAAGGATCGAGCTGCTCTAACTGTCAGTACGTCTTCCAGCCGCTGGAGGACGACTTCCTCGATGTCGATATGACCTTGACTCGTGCAGCCGAGGTGACCGTCTCGGTGCGGGTATTCAGGCTCGCCAACGAGGTGGTGCGGCTGATGGATCGCAGGCCGCTCGGGCGTGGCCTGCACCACCTCAAGTGGGATGGGGCCGATGCTTTCGGCAACTTCGCCCACCCACCTCCGGGGCGCCAGTTCATCTTCGGAGTCACCGCTTTCAAGCTGCCCAATAACGGCATCTTCGTCGAGGGTGCGCCGCGGATCACCAACTTCTCGGCTGAGCCCAATTACTTCGACCCGGCAACGCCGGATTTCCTGACACCGGATACACCCACGGTCACCATTACCTTCGATGTGTCGAAGGATGCGACGGCCGTCCTGCAGGTCTTCCGTGCGGGCTCCAATCGATTGATGAGGACCATCAGCCAACCAGTGAGCGCCGGCACGCAGACAGTCGAATGGAACGGCCGCAACGAGGAGAACATCTTCGTCGACAAGGGGGACTACCGCCTCGCGCTCAAGGCTATCGACGCCCAAGGTAGTCAATCGTTGGTTCGCTATATGCGGGTGCGCGTCTTCTACTGAGCAGACATGTTTGGGGAAGGATCAAGGCCATGAGATTCCTGTTCGTTGCGCAAGCCGGGAAACATGCTCCGCATCGGTTGACGGCTTCCGTCGTGGTTGGCCTGCTCTTGGCGATAATCGTGGCCGTTCCAGCCATGGCTTTGACCGTGGAGGAGTACTGCACCCTGTCTCGCGATCTGATGGCGCTCTCTGTACGGGAATGGCGCGAGAAAGCACGGGTCGCGAACCGGAATCAGAACGCGTCCAAAGAGGAACTGAGTAGCGCTCTCCAGGCAGTGGAGCAGACGTATCGAGCGCAACGAGAGCAGCGCTATGCGAGCTACGCGACAACCTACGATGACTACATGCGGTTCATGAACACCGATGGTAGAGCTGTCAGAAGTTACCTCGATAATAATCCCGACCTGATGAACGAAATCGATGACCTTAGCGGTCAAGTCGAAGGCTTTGCCCAACAGGTGGAGGCCGTGATGGAGACGAAGCAGGAGGGAATCGAGTGATGAGCTCTGTCCGCGATCTTTTCGGCATCCTTGCCGTTCTTGCGCTCTTTCTAGCCGTCTCCCCAGTAGCAGCCTACGACACGCCTCCTTGGGATACTGGACATCAAGGTTTTAACCCAGAGGAGGGGGATGGAGAAAAGGACAACCCGACGCCGGACGACAACCAATGCCCTTTGGGCAACCCTGTGAACGCCGCTACCGGCGACAACATAGAACTTTATACTGACTTTGATATCCCAGGGCCCGGTCCTAAGCTCGGGCTTACCCGCACCTACCACTGTCAGGACCGTATCGATGGCCCCTTCGGCCGCGGCTGGCACAGCAACCTGACGGCCACCGCCATCGCCGTCACCGACGGTGAGCAGACCTATGCGATCGTCCGCCAAGGGGACGGTAAGCGCAAGCGCTTCACCCGAAACCCGGACGGCACCTTCGAGGCTGCCGCCGGTACCTACCAAACGCTCGACCTCAATTCAGACGGGAGCATCACCCTGACCGGGCGCTACGGCGATGTCGAAAAGTTCGATGTGAATGGCCGCATCATCGAGCGTCGCGACCGCTATGGCAACACCCTGCACTTTACATACGACGGCACCGGGTTCCTGACGAGCGTCACCGACGATGCAGGGCGAACCTTGAGCTTCGCCAAGGGCGCCAACGGCAAGGTCGCCAGCGTGACAGATCCCCTGGGCCGCACCTACTCCTATAGCTACGATGAGAACGGCGACCTAGTTGCCGTGACAGACCCGATCGGCGGTGTCATGGCCTACGGCTACAACGCCGATGGCGATCTGTTGACAGTCGTCGATCCACGGGGCAACACCGTCGTCACCAATACCTATGACAACGAAGACCGGGTTACCCGCCAAGTCTTCGCCGATGGTGCGACTATCCGGTTCAACTATGTCAGCGATACCGATACCGAGACCCGGGTAACCGACGAGCGTGGAAACATCACCGTCTACAAGTTCAACGAAACCGGAAATCCGATCGAGATCACCGATCCGCTCGGGCGTGTCACCCGATCGACCTGGGATGATAACTATAACCGTCTGAGCCGGACCGACGGCAACGGTCACACCACGGCCTTCACCTACGATGCCAACGGCAACCTACTTACCGAGACCGATGCGCTTAGCCAGGTGACCACCTATACCTACGAGTCGACCTACAGTCAGGTCACCAGCGAGACCGACGCCGAAGGTAATGTCACCCGTTTCGAGTACGACAGCCGCGGCAATCTCATCAAGATCATCGACGCCCAGAGCAACCGGGCTGTCCTGACCTACGACACCCAGGGCCGGCTTACATCCGCCACCGACCCTCGGGGCAACACGACCAGCTACAGCTTTGACGCCGCCGGTAATCTGACCCGTGTCACCGACGCACTCGGCAACACCGCAACTATGACATTCGACGCGGTCGGCAATCTGCTGAGCGTGACCGATGCCGAGGGTCGTACTACGAGATTCGAATACGACGGTCTGAACCGCCGTATCAAGATCCTCGATGCCTTGGGCGGTGAAACCAAATTCACCTATGACGCCAACGGCAACCTCACCAGCACCACCGATCCGCGCGGCCACGCTATCACCTACGCCTATGATAGCCGCAATCGGCAGACCGGCATGACCAATGCCCTGGCCCAGACCGAGACCCGTGGCTATGACCGCAATGGCAACCTGACGTCGGTCACCGATGTCGCCGGCAATACCCAGACCTATGGCTATGATGCCGCCGACCAGCTCACCACCGAGACCCTGCCCGGTTCCGCTACCTACCAGTACGAGTACGATAAGGCCGGCAACCGAACCGCAGACCTCGACCCCACCGGTGTGCGCATCGAACGGACATACGATGTGGTAAACCGCCAAACCGGCATCATTGATTCCAACGGCGACCAGCAGACCTATACCTACGACAAGCTCGGCAACCGGACCGGCACCGAACGCAAAGACAGCACGAATCAAATCTTCTACAGGGAAACCCTCGTCTATGACGAGTTATCCCAGGCCATCCAAATCGTTGCTGGCATGGGTCAAACGACGCATTTGGACTATGATTCCAACGGTAATCTAACGACGGTCACCGATCCCCTGGGCCAGACCACGAGCCGCGCCTATGATGCCCTAGATCGCATTGCCCAGCTCACCGATGCCGCAACCGGTATCACCCACTATGCCTACGACCGTGTTGGCAATCTGACCGGCGTCACCGATCCCCGTGGCCTGATCACCGGCTACGGCTACGACAATCTCGACCGCCAGGACCGACTCGATAGCCCAGATACGGGAATCACCGGCACCGAGTACGATGCCAACGGCAACCTGACCAAGCGGACCGATAGCCGCGGTATCACTGTCACCCACGGTTACGATAAGCTTAACCGGCGTATCGGCACCAGTTTTCCGACCGCGGGCGAGGACCGGAGCTACTTCTACGACCAGGGCACAAACGGCACCGGGCGCCTGACCAGCTATGATGACCAGAGCGGACAGACCCGCTTCGTCTATGATGCCCGCGGCAACCGCGTCTCCGAGACCCGAACCATCCAGAGCTGGACCTACAGCCTCGGCTATGGCTATGACAGTGCCGATCGTCTGACCAGTCTGACCTACCCGAGTGGCCTCACTGTCGTGTACGGCTATGACGGCCAGGGGCGGATACAGATTATTACCGCGGACGGCCTGCCGGTCCTGAGCGACATCGCCTACCTGCCATTCGGTCCGGCTACCACCTGGAGCGACGGTTCCGGCCTCGATCACGCCGAGGCTTTTGATACCGATTACCGTGCGACTAGTATCACCGTCGGCGGCATCCAGGATTTCGGTTACGGCTACGATGCCGCAGATAACATCACCGACTGGACCGATGCCCTCAATGCTGCCAACACCCAAAGCTTTGTCTATGATGCGCTGGACCGCCTCATCGATGCCGACGGACCCTACGGTGCCATCGATTTCAGCTATGACGCGGTGGGCAACCGATTGTTGGAGACCATTGGCGCCGGCGTTACCAACTATCGCTATGCGACAGACAGCAACCGACTGCAAGAGACCACCGGCACCGATCCCGGCAGCTACAGCTATGATGCCGCCGGCAACCTGATCCAGGATGACCGCTTCACCTACATCTACAATCAGGCTAACCGTCTTGCCGAGGTCAAGCAGGGCACCGCCACCATCGCAACCTATCTCTACAATGCCGAGGGCCAGCGGGTTGTCAAGACCGTCGGCGGGCGGACCAGTCATTTCCTTTATGGACCCGGAGGTCAACTGCTCGGGGTCTACGACGCAGCTACGGGCGATGCACGCGAAGAAATCCTCTATTTCGACAGCATTCCCGTTGCCACTGCCCGTAATGGCACCCTCTACTACATCCACACCGACCATCTCGGTACACCCCGACTGGTCAGTGATCAGAACCAAACCCTTGTCTGGCGTTGGATCAGTGACCCTTTCGGTAAGGCTACACCGAATCAAGACCCGGATGGCAATGGTACGTCTTTCGTTTTGAACTTGCGCTTTCCCGGTCAGTATTTCGATGCCGAGACCGAACGACACTATAACTACTTCCGTGATTATGATCCGGCGATTGGGCGGTATGTGCAGTCTGATCCTATTGGGCTAGGAGGGGGGTTAAATACCTACGCATACGTGGGTGGAAATCCCTTGTTCTGGATTGACCCGTTTGGACTGGAAGTAACCAGGCATGAGCGGCCTGTTAATCTTGATGGTATTGCTTCCATTCTTAATTATACTGGTGCAAAGCATCATTGGATTAAGACAGATATGCTTGAAGCAGGTATGGGGCCGCAAGGAGGTAACGTTCCAGGACAAGGTGACAACAAAGATTTACCAGGCGTCCCAGTCGAAACTATTGATCATTCTGGTCAATCGATTGAGCCTAATGCCCGTCAAATCCCCATTCCATATCCTGTAGATGAGCAATGTGTAAATAATCTAATTCGTCCAGGCCGTGATCTTGGTCGTTTCATTCCATTTTTTAACGATTGTAAGGGATTTGTAGATGATGTTCTGGATGAATGCCGCATTGATGACTCCCAGCATCAAAATGTGCGGAAATGACGTATTTTCCGGCTTTTATCGCCCCCGTTGAGTTGTAAGTATTTGTTTTTTATATGAGTGGGGTCCTGAATAGTTACATGGTGTAGCTTTATGGAGCGGCGATTGAAGAAGAAGTTGATTATGTTTGGGCTTTCTGCGTTGTCATTATTAGCTTGTGTAGTCTTTCTATGGTGGGCTATACAGGCCGCATGGTTGGGGTCATTCCCTGATAGTGATGTTGTTACTTATACGCAGCGATTTTGGATCAGGCTGGTTTTTTCTGTCGTGTTCTTTCTTAGCTTTGCCACGTGTGTATATTATGCGTTGAAGGGAAATTGAAGAAACCCACGTAAAAAAAGGGGATGGAATTTAAAGGACACCCATTTTGTTTGACATCTTCCCCACCCCAAGCTGAGCTTCCTCTCGACACCGAAACCACAGAGGGTCCATCATGACTGCCCCCTGCTCCGTTCTTGTCTCCCTTGAGGACACCCCTTGGTATCACTGCGTATGCCGCTGTGTACGCCGTGCCTTCTTGTGTGGTGAGGACCCGTTCTCAGGCCTGAATTTCGAACACCGTCGCGGCTGGATCGTTGAACGCATGCAGCAGCTTGCTGCCCTGCTTGCCATCGACGTGGCCGCCTATGCGGTGATGAGTAATCACTATCACCTTGTGGTACGCATCGATCGGGAACGAGCCTTGGGGTGGTCGATAGAGGAGGTGTTGAGGCGCTGGACGGCGCTCTTCACCGGGCCCTTGTTGGTGACACGTTATCTCTCGGAGTCACGGGGGTCGATGAGCCGAGCGGAAATTGCCAAGGTTGAAGAACTTGCCGAGGTCTACCGGGGGCGATTACATGATTTGTCCTGGTTTATGCGCACCCTCAACGAGCATATTGCCCGCCGGGCCAATGCAGAAGATGGGGTGAAGGGGCGATTTTGGGAAGGACGCTTCAAGAGCCAGGCGTTGCTCGATGAGAAGGCGTTGCTGGCGGCGATGGCCTATGTGGATCTGAATCCGGTGCGGGCGAGGCTTGCCGAGACGCCGGAGGCCTCGGACTACACCTCGATTCAGGAGCGTGTCGTTGAGTTACCCGAGGAGGTTGCATCCGAAACCGGCTCACAGGAGATCGCAACCGTCACAGCGCCTGAGGTAACGCTCGATGGGGAGCGGTTACGGCCGGAAACCGAGACGCAGGTCTTACCCCGGGCCCCGCTGATGCCCTTCGATGCCGCCGCACAGACCCCCTGGGCGGTGCCGTTTGCCTTCGATGATTACCTGGAGCTGGTCGATTGGACGGGTCAGGCGTTACGTGAGGATAAGTCTGGATACATCGAAGCACGAGAACCCAAGATCTTCACGCGCTTGGGCATCAATGGGGAGCAGTTTACCGGCTATTCCGAACGTCTTCTTAAGGCGTTTGGAACGGCGGTCGGCGCACCGGCATCACTCGTGAATCTCTGTGCCCGGCGTCAGGCCAAGTATCTGCGTGGCATCCAGGCTGCGCGAGCGGTGTTTGTAGCCAAACAGGCGGCGTGATGGGGTTGAGTCAGATTGCGAATCGTCTTTACCGATGCCCGCCGTCGCCGACCTTTCATCATCGATGCGGTCGTTGTCTTACCCGATCACCTTCACGCGGTGTGGCCCTTGCCTTTGGGGGCTGACGGTTTCTCCACCTGTTGGCACGACATCGAGGCACAGTTCTCGGCCCGGATTCCGAAAGTTGTAAAGGAATTGGGTCTGGAATGACCGACGCGGCGGGATGCGCTGCGCTTTCCCGCCCTACGGTCCTGATCGTGTAGAACGGTACAGCCTGCCTCGATATCGGACAGCCCTTTCTCGATCTCCTGCTTCACATGCACCTTGTATATACTGTTTGCGTAAGGTCGAGAGGTAGGAACAGGAACGGATAATCGCGAAGGAAGGCTCCGGTTCCTTAGCAGCTAAAGAAGGGCGGTGTCACTACTGCTACAATCTCCCGTAAGCATGAGGTTTCACGATGGCAACCGAGACACCGGATACCACTGAACAGCTATATGCCGAAATTGAACGTACACCGAAGCGTTATCGCCCGCTGTTGTTGCGCTTGGTCCACTCGTTTCGTGAGGGCATAGAAGAGGATGAGCCGTGGCCTACGGCAGCTGAGAGCTTCCGAGAAGGACTAGGTGACGCCAAGGCCAGGCGTATACAGCCGATCAGTACCCTGTGGGACGGTATCGATGCAGACTAGCGGATATGGCGCTACAGTACACTGAAGCGTTCAAGCGCCAGCTCAGACGCTTGAGCCGGAAATACAGGCGTATCCGTCATGACATTACACCTGTCTTTGAGCAACTGGATTCAGGCGAATATCCAGGCGATCAGATCTCCGGTACGGGCTATACGCTTTACAAGGTGCGGGCACCTAATCGTGATGCCCAACGTGGTACCAGCGGCGGTTATCGAATCATCTACTATCTTCAAACAGAGGATGATGTCTTGCTGGTAGCCATTTACTCAAAGATAGAGCAGTCGGATATCAGTGCTGATGAGATCAGGAAGATCATGCAAGAAGAGCGCGCGTAGGGCGGGAAAGCGCAGTGCATCCCGCCTTTAGAATCAAGGCTCCTTTGCAAGGCAATGCCATTAAGTTAGCTGTTGGCCGCTTGTCGTGGTGGGTTAGAATACGAAAGAGAAAACTACGAATCGCACAGCGATTTCCGATCCCCCGCGGCTGGAGGATCTCGGCGATGCACTCCTCTCCTGCCCCGACGGGACCGCTTGGCTGCGCGTCCTGCGTCAGGCGCGGTCCACGCCGACCGCCGGCGACGGGGGCCTATAACCAACACTGAAAATCGTTCGATGATCCAATACGTGTCTTGGCCTTGGAGCCTCCTGATGTGCGGAATCGCTTTATGTGCCTTCGCAGATTCCGGTCGCGCCGAGGATCGAGTGGAACAGGGAAGAATCGCCTTTGTTGCGTTTGTGGGTGAGAACTGGAACCTGTTCGAGCTGGATATGGCGAGCCGGAAACCGGTACAGCTCACCGCGACAGGTATCGATGAGCTTACGCCGGCACTCTCCCCGGATGGCTCGCAAGTAGCCTACGCCAACAGCCATGGCGAGCTTTGGTTGGCGGATCTGCCTCCAGGAAAGACGGAGAGGTTGCCCCTCCCCGCCGGGCAATATGCCGCACCGGTTTGGTCTCCTGATGGCAAATCGTTGCTTTACGTGGCCTACGATCTTTCGGAGAAAGAGGAAAGCGCCGAGATCAGGCGCTATTGGTTAGGAACGGGGAAGATCGAGCCTGTCGTCCTCCAAAGAGGAGTACAGGATTCGCCCGTGCTATCGCCGCTGGGCAACAATCTTGTGTATTCTTCCACCATGACCATCACGGTTCCCGGTATGGGGACGAGCCTGCTGAGGCAATTGTGGATTGTATCCTTGGTGGACGGCACTGCGAGAACCTTGCTGCCCACCGGCGGCGAGGACACGGAACCGGCTTGGTCCCCGGACGGAGAACGCATCGTCTTCTCGTCCAATCGCTCCGGTCAATCGGATCTCTGGTCGATCCGTGCTGACGGTAGCTCCTTGCGCCGACTTACAGACTCACCCGGAGCGGAGATGCACCCAGCCTGGTCCCCGGATGGAGAGAAGGTTCTCTATGTCGCAGTGAAGCAAGGATATATGGACCTGGAGCTAGTCGATGTCGGCACGGGGCGCGTGGAGCAGCTGCGGCCCTTTGGAGAAAAACGGGTGGATATCCGTGATCCGCATTGGAGATAAGCCGGTGATTCTAAAGTGGCAAAGAATGCCGACCTTGGAGTGGTTCGTCTGGCTCATCGCTCTGTGGTCAATGGCTTCGGTGTGCTTGGCGCAGCAGGCACCCGATACGACCCCTTCCCAAACCTTGACCATCTATGATGTCACCGTCTCCACGAGCTCATTTGATCCCTCCAGGGAGCAAACGGTCGAGCTGAGCTATCGGTTGTCCCGGAGTGCCAAGGTCACCGTCAAGGTCTTCGACCCCGACCGTGAATTGATCCGGGTCTTGATCGAGGATGCCGAGCAGGGCCAGGGGTCACACAAGCTGGCGTGGGATGGCAAGGACCTGGACGCTAGGGTCGTACCCAACGAGGCGTACTTCTTCACCATCGAGGCAGAAGACGCAACCGGTTCCCAGATTGTCTACGACCCGATCACCTTCAGCGGCGGTGAGCCATTCGAGATCACCGAGGGGCGCATTGACCGCGAAGGGGGAACCCTGTCTTACCGATTGTCAAAGCCCTCCCGAGTCAGCGTGTGGGCCGGCGTGGCGAGCAGTGCCCTCTTGAGAACGCTGGTGGATTGGGAGCCACGGATCGCCGGAACCATCACCGAATACTGGAACGGCAAGGACCGGGATAATCTCATCAACCTTTGGGACCTGGAGGATCACAAGATCGTCATCAGCTACTTCACGTTGCCGGAGACCAGCGTCATCGCCTATGGCAACAGTACCCTTGATTACCGCACCTACAAGCACGGATTGAGCACTGCGAGGCCCAAGAAGGCAGATCGACCCATGGTCAACCGGCGGCGAGTCTCTCCGCATTTCCTGGCATCACGCCTCCAGGACCGGGAGCTCGCGGCCACTTTGAGCTTTCCTGAATTTGACAAATCCGAAGAGAAGGCCGTCCCGGAGGTCAAGGACGCCGTCGTCGTTCGCATCGATGTTCCGAGCCAAGAAGACCGGGAGATACTACTTGGCCAAAGATTCGAGATCATACTCTTTATCGATACGGTCTATTACGCGGAAGAGGAGCGCGGTTACATTCCTTTCAACTATCCGCTGGACGTGAGCGGGGTACCGGAGGGTGAGCACGTACTCACCGTGAATATCATCACACCCAAGAACCAGTTCGCGATCGCGAGCCGCAAGCTGAAAGTGGTTAAGCAGCCGTGATGAGGCTGTTCTTGAGGTCGGGTCAAGCGCCCGACTAGAATTCGGTAGTGGTAAATTTTCAAGACGAAACAATGTCTGACACTTCCTTATCGCTGTTATATGAGCAAGACGCCTACACCTGGGCCTTGCGGAATGCGGAGCTGATTCGTACCCACCGCTTCAGCGAAGTGGACTGGGAACATGTTGCCGAGGAGATCGAAGCGGTGGGGAAAAGCGAATGGAGGGAGCTCGAAAGTCGGTTGATTGTCCTCTTGGCTCATCTGCTGAAGTGGCAATACCAGGCCAAGGGGCGCGGAAGGAGTTGGCAGGCGACCATCAAGGAGCAGCGTTACCGCGTCCGTCGGGTGCTGGAGTCCAATCCGGGCTTGAAGTCACATCTCGATACGATCCTCCGGGATGCTTTTACTACGGCGGTACTCGTAGCTACCAGGGAAACCAATCTGGACGAATCGACTTTTCCTGAGGTATGTCCATTCGGCTTTGAAACGATCATAGATAGCGATTTTTGGCCGGAGTGACTTATCGAGCCCGCGTAGCGGGAAAGCGCAGCGCATCCCGCCTTCAGCGCTTTCGCGGGAAAGAGCGGTCTGGTCGGACGGCTTCGACGCTTGCCGCCATCGCCAATATTAACGCGGTGAGGAGTTGCGGCGAGGAGTTGGAGACGAACAA
>NZ_FLUY01000317.1 GCF_900092655.1 Candidatus Thiosymbion oneisti | reverse complement strand
GCGCCAGGGATGGCAAAAGCAGTGGGGGTCGAATCGTTAAGTCGCACAACCATGTCACTTTGAATTTAACCACTACCCAATTCCGCTCTTTCATTTTCTGTTAAATGAAGAGCTTTACCCTCTATCTGTTTCAGGTTCATAATTCAGCCGCCGACGCAGGAGGTCTGCTGGAATTTTTCGTTAAGACTGATGTCAATACAATCTTTGATCATTCATATATTTTCTTTTGATGTAATATTTTATCTCTCTGTGGGCTTTTTGTTTATATATTTTGCCGTTAGTGCAATGTACTTCTACATTTAATTCTAGCAGCATTAAACGAAAGAATATTGGATGTATCAAGCTTTCCCTTGATCGAATAAACACCTCCATCATTCTATCCAAGTCAACATAGGCATATAGGACATCATTATCTTTCATTTCCCCGCCGCCGTCCGAATATTCGACCGCTTCGTCACTGACATACTTCGATTCAGAACGGTAACCAGAAATATCTTCGTAAATCCTGAGAGCTTTGTTAATGCCATTGACAACTATTCTTGGTGAATTGTCCCATACTATAAGCGGAAATCTAATGGCTTCTACTACCAATCTTTTCTGACCTTCCTTTAAAACTCTGATAGCAGCAGTGGATTTTCCTTTATCTTTAGTAAGCATCGAGCTGATTATAATCTTAGCATGTCTTGCTCGAAGCACATGAATCGTTACGATAAACGAAAATATAGTTGCTAATATTTGCAGAGTCAATGAGATATCTATATTAATTACCTTCTCCTGGTAGTGGTTGAGGTGTAAAGGGGGAAATTCAAAAGCTCAGATTGTGCCGTATAGCAGTCCATTTGCGTTCATTCGCGGATAATGCTTCCGTGAAGATCCTGCCGGCTCGATGTCATCGGTAGTTGAGAGCATCCATTAGACGGATATTGGATACGGGCCGTCCCTAATTCCTTTCCGGTCGGTACTCGCCGGGCGGGTCCAAACTAGCCTCACAAGTTTGACAGTGCCGATGCCGAGGTGCCCTGATCAACCTGGGCGAGCTTCCGCTGCATCCCCGCACGCCAGGCGGCGGCCTCGGCCTCGACTTCCTCAGCCGCAATCACATCACCGGCGTTGGCGGCGTCGATGCCCACCTGCACCTGGCGTCGGAACCAGGCGTCATGCTCGGCGGCTTCTTGCTGTTGCCGCACGAAGTCGCGCATGAAGTCACGCAGGAGTTGGGCGCCGGTCCGGTCACGAGATTTCGCAGCCGCGGCGAACTCGTTTTTCAGGACCTCATCGACCCGAAAGGTGAAAGTTGTTTCCATAGCGGCGGTCCCTTTGTGTTATGGCGGGGCTTTCTATTGGTCTTCCAGCTCAGTCAGGTCTTCAACGCCAGCCATATCAGCAAGCATCTTGGTATAAACCCTTAAAACAGCTTACAAGGCTTGCAATTCACTTCGAAAGGTCTGACATCGGGCTTCATCGTCGAAGGCACCTTCCAATGACAGCTTGTGCCACTTCGCTGTAAATGGGCGTATACGTTGGTTCAGGACTACCACAGCGATTTTGGTAAATTCGATGCAGTGCCGCCCGTTATTCTTGATAACTTCCCGCGTTATCGGGAACAGGGAATAAACGCTATCAAGGGCGGTCTTTTCGTCACCGTGGTCTTGGGCAAGTGGTTGGGTTGCGATATGGGTCAATAGCTCTACGTACAGCTCCCACGCGGCGGCTTTGTCTTCGTCTTGCGGTTTCCATTCCATGTCCAGGAACGGGGCTTTGATCTTCAGCCCGGTCATGTCCCAATTTTCTAACCACTTTCCCAGTTTCATATCAGTACCACCTTTCGCCGCTTCGATTGTTTGCGAATGACAGGTATGAATTATCAGGGTTCACGGTTCTTCGCCTATTGAACGCGTCATGAATCCACTCCTGAACTTCAGCTGGGTCATTAGACCAATTATAAATTTTTGCGTATTCACAGTCGATGTTCTTAGCCAGCCGTGGCGGGATGGTGTACGGGTCATATTTACTGGTGTCTTGGCGTGGGTAAGTCGGCAAAATGATCCCTAACAAGCCCGAACGCGGATTGTTCCGGGTGTTACGGATACTTGATCCTATTTCCCAATCAACATGCTTGCGTTGCCACGTTTGGGAACCGATAAGAACGACCGTAACGGTAGAATCACGTAAGTATTCATCGCGTATCCTTTGGCGAACATACTCAGTGTTCAAATTGGCATCAATGTCGCCTATCTGTACCGACTGCGAAACTATTATGTCGTAATGGTCGGCGAACATGGCTTCGAACGAATCCCTGTAATCTTGGTCATTGGCATGGTGGTAGCTGACGAAGGTTTTGTGCCTTTGTCCAGACCCGGCAAGTAGTGACATAGTGGCCTCTTTTGGTCATTTTTCAGGGCCTCATCGACCCGGAAGGTGAAGGTTGCTTCATTCATGGTGGTGGCCCCTTTGTGTTACAGGTTTAGTATAAAGTAGCACATCCGTGGCCACCACGAGAATCTGCGCTAATTGGAGTTTTTGTTCCCATAGGAACATTCGCGTCGATTCGCGTGATTCGTAGGATGGGCAAAGCGAGCGTCCATCAAGCTGATTTTAAGATGCACTCATTCCACGGAGGTTTCTTAAGCCGTGACTGCTTGTCTGGATGCACAGAGCGAAGCGTGCCCATCAATGATAGGCACCTCCCGGTAGGCCGGCACCGTGCCCAACGGAACACCGAATGTTGGGCACGGCGCGTTAGAGGCCATCGGCTCAATCGCCGGTTCGGCGGAACGCGCCTTTGCCCAACCTACACCTGACGCGAGGTCCGCGCGGGCAGACTGCGCGGGGGGTCATGTGGGTGTAGGTTGCGTTGAGACGCTGGCACGGGTTTGGCCGTAGATCAACAGGCCCTTATGCGTCGAAACGCAACACGTCGAATCCTCCGGACAACGCCAAATAATTCAGGATTGCTAACCCAGCACCGCCGTCGCCTGCATGGTGGTCTTGCCGTCCGGTCCCTGGGCCTCCAGGGTGACCGTATCGCCCTCCGGGCGGCCCATGAGCCGGAACGGATACAGGTCGAACAGCGGTGCCCGGCCCTGGAAGCTGAATTCGGCGATGCGCTTGTCGGGGTTGTGTCTGACCGTGAGCCCGGCCAGCATCACCGCGGTCAGGGGGCCATGGACGACCAGGCCCGGATAGCCTTCTTCATCGAGGGCGTAGGGTCGGTCGTAGTGGATGCGGTGGGCGTTGAAGGTCAGGGCGGAGAACCGAAACAGCAGGACGGTATCGGGCGTGATCTCTTCGACCCAGGCCCCGGCGGGGACATCGGGCAGGGATCGCAAAGGCATCGGTTCTGGAATGATCGGCCCCGGTTCCTTGTAGACGATGTCCTGCTCTTCCTCGATACGAACTTCGCCGTCCTGCCGGATCCGGTAGCGCACGGTGACGAACACCAGCTTCCCGGCCTTGCCGGATTTCTCCTTGACCGCGAGGATCTCGCCCTCCCGAACCGCCGCTTCGCCGATGGTGAGGGGGCGGATGAAGCGGGTCCGGGCGCCGGCGAACATGCGCCGCGGCAGCGTAACGGGCGGAAAAAAGCCGCCGCGCTTGGGGTGACCGTCGCTATCGATCTGGGAGCGGGCGGCCTTGGGCAGAAAGTAAAACCAGTGCCACAAGGGGGGCAGGGGATCGCCTTGGCTCATGGGGGGGGTCATGGGGTCCCCGTCCAAATCCAGCATGGCGGCCGCGGCCTGGGCCGGAAACTCGGCGATGATCTCTTCGCGGATCTCTCGGGAGCCGATCCAGTCGGATAGTTGTTTGTTTTGAGGCTTGTCTTGGTCGCTCATCATGAAATCTCCACAGGTCCGGCAACGATGCCCGCTGCTCGCAGGCGGCCGATCTCGCTGTCGCTCAGCCCCAGGTCTTGGCTCAGGATCTCATCCGTGTGCTCGCCCAGCAGCGGGGCCCGGCGTGGGGGCTCGCGGGTAAAGGCGCCGAAGTCGATCGGTGAGCCGGGGACCAGATAGGGGCCGATGCCGGGCTGCTCGAGCTCGGAGAACATGGGATTGGTGGTAGAAACCCGGGGGTCCTCTGCCAGCATCTGCCGGAAAGTACGATAGGGCCCCCAACAGACGCCGGTGCCTTTGAAAGCCGCTTCGATCTTCCCCAGGGTGCGTTGGGCGCACCAGGCGCGAATGGGCACCGAGATCTCCTCGCTGGCGAGAAAGCGGTCGCCTTCTTGCTTAAAATCGAGGCCCAGCCTGGCTGCGATGGCATTGATCGCGTCACCCAGACCGGTGACCTTGAGCAATTCCTTCCACATATAGCCGGTCACCACCACGATATAGAGCCAGCGCCCGTCGCTGGTCTCGAACGCACTGCCATAGGCGCCATAGAGGTAGTTGCCGTAGCCCTTGCGGTCTTCCTGATTGATCTGGGCCTCCTGAATGAATCCCAGGTGCCCGGTCATGGCGAAGGCGATGTCGGACAGCGCCAATCTGACCAACTGACCTTCGCCTGTCAGGCGCCGGTGACGCTCGGCGGCCAGGATCGCCAGGGCCAGGTTGACCCCGGCCAGGGCGTCCCAAGCCGGCAGGACATGGTTGACCGGCCGTGGCGGGCCTTCGGCATGATGATTACCGGTCACAAAGGGAAACCCGGCGGCGCAGTTGACCGTATAGTCCACGGCCGAGGTCCCGTCGGAGCTGCCGAGTAGGTTGACCATGATCAGGTCCTCCCGGCGCTTCTTGAGCTCGCCATAGCTCATCCAGCCCTTGTCGGCCCGCAGGTTGGTCGAGAAGATACCCTTGGCCGGACCAGGGGCGGCGATCAGCTCGCCCAGAAGTTCTTGTCCCTCCGGCTTGCTCGCGTCGATGGCTAGGGATCGTTTGCCCTTGTTGAGACCGACCCAGTACAGGCTCTTGCCGTTCTTGGTGATGGGCCATCTGCGGGCGTCGATCCCGCCGCGAATGGGGTCGAAACGTATGACATCCGCGCCGAGTTGGGCCAGGGTCATGCCGCCGAGGGGGCAGGCGACGAAGGCCGAGGACTCGACGACACGCAGACCTTCCAGAATCTTGAACATGGATGCCTCCGATACTAAGGGTTGTTGACATAATCTTAGTGCCAACCGCTAATAGGACAAGATTAACA
Source organism: Candidatus Thiosymbion oneisti (assembly GCF_900092655.1). Lineage (GTDB taxonomy): Bacteria > Pseudomonadota > Gammaproteobacteria > Chromatiales > Chromatiaceae > Thiosymbion > Thiosymbion oneisti. The sequence goes on along the minus strand of NZ_FLUY01000317.1, from coordinate 5,042 downwards.
GGATGATCAGGATTAACCGGATTATTTTCTGAATAATCAATTATAAATCCTGTCAATCCTGGAAATCTTGTGAATCCTGTACCATTAGGAGACAAGCGCGGAGGTCAGGGTTTACTCCTTTTCCCTCCCCCACCGGGGGACGGGCTCCGCATTGCCCATCCTACGAGCTGAAGTCAACACGCCCTGGTCCTTATAACCCGTAGGCGGTGCCCCGTTCGGGATCTTTCTCGGCCACCAGCCGGGCCAGGTCGACGATCACCTTGGCCTGTTTCCAGGTGGCATCGTCCTGCATCTTGCCGTCGATCATCACCGCGCCCGAGCCGTCCGGCATGGCCTCGAGAATGCGTTTGGCGAAGCGCACCTCTTCGACCTCGGGGCTGAAGACCCGCTTGGCGATCTCGATCTGGTTCGGATGCAGGGTCCAAGCACCCACGCAGCCTTGCAGGAAGGCGTTGCGGAATTGGGCCTCGCAGGCCAGGCTATCCTCGAAGTCACCGAAGGGACCGTAAAAGGCACGCAGCCCGTTGGACTGGCAGGCGTCCACCATGCGGGCCACCGTGTAGTGCCAGAGATCCTGTTGGTAAAATGCCCGTTGCTCCTTGCTTTTATCGGGTTTGCCCTCATCGGGATCGGCGATGACGCCGTAGAAGGGATGGCCGCCGCCCACGCGGGTCGTTTTCATGCCCCGGGACGCGGCCAGATCGGCGGGTCCCAGGCTCATGCCGTGCATGCGCGGGCTGGCCTGGGCGATCTCGTTGACGTTCTTCACGCCCTGGGCCGTTTCCAGGATGGCATGGATCAGGATCGGCTGCTTGACCTCGTGGCGGGCTTCCAGCAGCGCCAAGAGCTGGTCGACGAAATGGATGTCCCAGGGGCCTTCCACCTTGGGGACCATCACCACGTCCAGCTTGTTGCCGACGGCCCCGATGATCTCGGTCATGTCGTCGAGAAACCAGGGGCTGTTCAGGGCATTGACCCGGGTCCAGAGCCCGGTCGGGCCGAAATCCACCGCCTTGGCTACTTCGATGAAGCCGGTCCGGGCCGCCTCCTTGGCCTCGATGGGGATGGCGTCTTCCAGATTACCCAGGAGCACGTCTACCTTTTGGGCGATCTGTCCGGCCTTGGCCCGCATCTTTTCGATGTGAGGGGGCAGGAAGTGAATGGTGCGTTCCAGGGCGATCGGCAGCTCACGGATGGGCTCCGGCGCACCGATAGCGAGTGGCTTGAAAAAGTTTGCGGGTGTTTTCATTGAACTCTTCTCCGGTTGTTTTCAGGGTATCTTGACTTCGTAGAAGTATTATTGTTTTCATTCGGATTTGATCCAGCACGATCTCCCCGCTATGAGGCGCATCGACCGTCCGGTGGGGATCGCTATATCGATAAGCTCCCCTTTTAATGCTTTGAGGATGTGGGCTGGGATAGCTTCCTTACTGGTCTTGGAGTAAATGGTAAGCAACCAAAGCAACCCTTTGGCAGGGGCAGTGAAGTAGGGTCTAGATAACTTTAGAGTGGGTTTTCTCTCAGTAGAGTTAGTATTCTATCATAGAGATTTTCCGCTCGGTGATTAAATCTAAACTCACATTCCTTGAGGTGTAAATGAAATGTTTGTCGGGGAACACCATTGAATTTCGCAAGTCTTCGTTTGGCAGACGACCAGAATGATTCAATGCCATTGATAGGGCAATTACCGCGGGCAAATTCGTTCTTACCGTGATGGACGCGAAGATGCTTTTCGTACCCCACGTCGACGAGCCCGTTATAGCCTCTCCAACCGTCCGAGTGGATGATGCTGTCCAGGGATGCCTTGCCCCGGATCGCAGCCTGTAGCTGCTTCTTGGAGGCATCAGGGACGATTTCCGTGTAGACTTTCCCCTGGCGTTCCAGTAACCCAAAAACAATCGTTTTACCGGATGCTCCGCGACCTCTTTTGCCGCGAACACGTCGCGCGCCGAAATAAGATTCATCGACTTCAATTTCGCCGGACAAGGGCGATGAATCTTCACAAACCTGGGCCATCCTGATTCGTAGCTTTAAAAGTATCTTGTTTATCGTCGGGCGGCTTATATCACTCAGATCGGCGATTTTCGAGGCCGGTAAATCGTGCACGAAATAACGTATAATCGCCCTGAATTTAGCTTCCGAAATGTGTGAACGCCTGAAATACTTGTTTTTTCATTTCATAACATAACCTTAGCATACATTTGAAGATGCTAAAGTTATCTAGACCCTCATATAAATTTCTCACAACCCTCAGCAATTTGCTGGGGCTTTTTTATGGGGCCTAACGCTAGCGTCAGCCGCCGCGAGCCACTGCACTGGCCCCGAATCTACCACAAACCGCTCGGTGGCTCGCGGTCGGCTGGACGCGCTTGTGTACGCCCGGCACGGGCGTGAACTTATGGGGTGAAAGTCCCCTGTAGGAGAACCGACGTTATTGTGACGATAACTCCTAGGCGAAAGCAAGGGCGTCCCCGCGAGGGGGGGTCTGAAGGAAGCTGAAGCCAAAGCTGCGAGCCGACGGACAGAAACGTCATAGAAGGCTGAGTCCCAGGGGCGAGTCAGCACAACAGGTACGAAGCCTGCAGGTTCGAGGGTTACGGTAAATGGCGCGGTTGTGCAGCGAAAGTTCACGTTCTTATCCGGGGAGATCTGTCCAACGGGCGGTCCGTGTGGCGATGGGAGTCGAACTGAGGGCCGTCGTGAAAGGGACGGAATCAGACCCTACGGCGACTCGGGCAGCGGGCACGACGGCAACGTCGGGCGTGATGGGGCAGAAGTCAGCAGAGGCCATAGTAGTCGGTGCCGCCCGGGAGGGCCGGGCCGATAAAGGGCCGAACAGCGTTGTATGTGGAGCGGGTTGTGGACAGCGCGAACATGCGCCGCGCCTGGAAGCGAGTGAAACGCAACAACGGGGCACCCGGCATTGATGGGATGACCCTGGAGGAGTTTCCGACGCACGCACGAGCGCACGGGCCTGAAATCCGCCACTCCCTGTTGGATGGCACGTATCAACCTTCTCCCCTGCGTCGGAAGAGCATTCCAAAGCCGGGGGGAAAGGGCGAGCGGCTGCTCGGCATCCCGACCGTGGTCGATCGGGTGATCGGGCAGGCCATCTTGCAAGTCCTCTCGCCGAGCTTCGATGCTGATTTCTCGGCGTCGAGTTTCGGCTTTCGACCGAAGCGCTCGGCCCATGGAGCGGTCAAGCAGGTCAGGGACTTTATCCGCGAGGGGTATCGAATCGCCGTCGATCTGGACTTGGCGAAATTTTTCGACCATGTTCAACACGACGTTATGATGTCCCGCGTCGCCCGTAAGGTCTCCGATAAGGTCCTGCTGGGGCTGATCGGACGCTACCTGCGGGCGGGCGTGCTGGTCGAAGGGATAGTCCAGCCAACGGACTGGGGAACCCGGCAGGGTTCTCCGCTCTCTGCGTTGCTCGCCAACATCGTGTTGGACGACCTCGACAAGGAATTGGAACGGCGCGGACACCGCTTCACCCGCGATGCCGACGACCTGGTTATTCTGGTCCGAAGCCAAAGCGCAGGGGTTCGTGTCAAAGCCAGCGTCACGCGGTATCTGACCCAAAAGCTCAAGCTGCGGGTCAACGCGCACAAGAGTCAAGTCGTGCCGAGCGATGATTGCACGTTCCTCGGCGTTACGGTTCGTGGAACCAAGAGACGCTGGTCGGATGCCGCGTTCACCGACTTCCGGCACGCGGTTCGCCGTTTGACGGGCCGAAGCTGGGGTGTGTCGATGGAGCACCGCTTTGACAAGCTCAACCGCTACCTCAGGGGCTGGATGAACGACTTTGGCATCTCGCAATACAACCGCCCGATCCCCGAACGCGATGGCTGGTTGCGTCGCCGGATCCGGATGGGTTACTGGAAACCGTGGCGTCGAGTCCGCACACGGATACGCAACCTCCTGAAACTTGGGACGGGTAAACGTCAGGCGATTCTCACGGGCCTTAGCCGTAAAGGCGATTGGCATCTGGCGAGGACCTTGGCCACGCAGACGGGGATGACCAACCAGTGGTTAGCGCAACAGGGTTTGCTGTCGATTCGTGACCTTTGGCTCAAAGCCCAGGGTTACGCCTGACAGGCTCTCGGTCAACACTTGCTCCGCGACGGTGAACCGCCCTGTGCGGACCCGCAGGCAGGGTGGTGTGGGGAGGGCGGGTTAGACACCCGCCCTTACCCAATTGGCGCCTACACGCTCTGTTTGCTTGCGATCAACGCCCGCACTTGCGGGGCCAAGTCCACCGGTATTGCCATCATGACCGTGTCGTCCTGTTCGCGGGCGTCTTCGATCTCGGCAAACTGCTCATCCTCGGTCTGATTCCCGTAATGTGCAAGGACTTCACGCACGCGTTCTTCATTCCAACCTTTCGGGAAGTTGCTGCTCATCGAGATTTCCTCCGTTGCCGCCGACGAAAGGCCGCCTTGGCTTTGGTCTGCAATTCGTAAGCCGTAATCACGAACACGCTGCCAGGTTCTTCGTCAGGGACATAGATGATTTGAAGATATCGGCCCGCCCGAGTTTGTCCGAGTTTCATGTGTGAAGCCTGCTTTGCAGGCAAATCCTCGCCACGGCCGAGCAGGATCTCGTTTACTTCATCCTCTGTCACGCCGTGCTCGTAGATATGCGGGAGGTCTGTCTGCGGATCTTTATAGAATCGAATTTCCACCGTGGGTACCTGAACCGCGCTGTCTGGTGCCCCAAAGCTACAACCGCTGGTTTACTCTGCCAGACGCTGGTGTACTGTCGCGCATTTCATCTGATCTCTTTAGCGCGTAGGTTGGGGTGAGCTTGCGAATCCCAACAAATCATTATATCGAGCCAAAGATGTTGGGGTTCGTTCCTCACCCCAACCTACGCGGGCTCCCTTTGGACCTTCGAGCCTGCAACGACTCGAACCAATGGTATGGTCGAACGCTTCAACGGCCGCATTGCCGATGTGCTGCGCTCCAATCGCTTCGAATCCGCCGCTTCTCTCCAGGCAACCCTCATACGCTTCGTCCACCTGTATAATCACAACATCC
>NZ_FLUY01000933.1 GCF_900092655.1 Candidatus Thiosymbion oneisti | reverse complement strand
GCCAGCGCCAGTGACGCCAGCATCAAGACCAAGAAGCGTTTGGAAACCGAACTCAAGAAGATCGAGCGTGATCTGGACGCCGACACGCGGTGCCTGGATGCCAATGATGAGCAGGAAAACCACGCCGGCGACCGGTTGGGTGAAGACCCCGCGCTGGTGAGCAAGTTGGAGGAACTCAAGACGCGCCAAGCCCGCCAGCAGGCGCAACGCAAGCAGCTCGAGGAGCGTGGTGAGACCCAGCGCTCCCGTACCGACCCTGATGCGCGGGCCTTGAACAAGGGCAAACAGCACGTCACCGGCTACAATGTGCAAAGCGGCGTCGATGGGAAACACTAACTCATTGTGTATCACGAAGTCACCAACGCTGGGGACGATCAGAACCAG
>NZ_FLUY01000360.1 GCF_900092655.1 Candidatus Thiosymbion oneisti | reverse complement strand
ATTGTAGCATACCTGTGTAGCAGCTAAAGCCTTGCACTAAAGTGCATAGTTTTGGACTAGCGGGCTGGGACAATAAACCCATCATCCTGTCTGATGGCTCTTGGCTCGCTCCAAACTCCCTTGAAGACGGTAATCGATGGCGTGTTCTGACGGACCGCAGCAGAGACGGCGGTCTCACCTGGACTGCCAGTCCAGAAGTGGCCATGGACAGAGCGTTAACCAGAAACGGGAAATCCCCCGGCTTTGCCGGGGAGACAGTAAAAGTTTGACATTTCCGGGAGTCCATCTGGGACACTCCAATCGTGAGCCGCCAAGCACACGACTGAGAGGAGGTCCCGATGGACGAAGCCAAAAGCTTAAGCCACTCCAGGTAGGCGTGTAAATATCATGTGGTTTTCATCCCGAAATGTCGACGCCGGACTTTGTACGGGCAATTGCGACGGCATCTCGGAGAGGTTTTCCATGAGTTAGCTCGACAGCGAGAGAGCCAGATCGAAGCGGGGCACCTGATGCCTGACCATGTTCATATGCTGATTTCAATCCCGCCGAAGTATGCGGTGTCGCAAGTGGTTGGGTACATCAAGGGGAAAAGTGCGATCCACGTGGCGCGTGTGTATGGCGAGCGCAAGCGCAATTTTGTTGGCCAACACTTTTGGGCGAGGGGATATTTTGTCTCGACGGTAGGTCGTGATGAGGGTGTAATCCGAGCGTACATCCGGCATCAGGAAGCGGAGGATCGGCGACTTGAGCAACTGAATCTGTGGAGCTGATTGACCGCCTTTAGGCGGTAGTCACTTGTCGAGGTCGCGTTAGTGCCCCCGAATGCCGCTTTGAGCGGCTCACAATCGAAAGCCCCCGGCTTTGCCGGGGGATGGTTACTTACGGATGAGGGGGCCATCCAGCTGACCCTTTGGGAATCATCACCGGGCAACGTCCACATGCTTACCCGAAGCTCATGTGGATGCATCTGCCGCAGTGACTCCACCAACTATGGAAGCACGTGGAGCAAGCTGAAGCCAACGTCGCTCCCAAACAACAACAGTGGGATCGATCTCGACAGGGCGCCCAATGGTGCCCTGCTTTTAGCCTGCAACAAGGTCTCGAAGAACTGGGGCCCGAGGACTCCGCTCAACCTTGTCACCTCCCTCGATAATGGGGAAACGTGGCAAGATGTCCACGAACTAGAGACAGGGCCTGGTGAGTACTCCTATCCTTCAGTCGTAACCACACCTGAAGGATTCGCGGGAACGTATACGTGGAAACGAGACTCAATCGTCTTCTGTAACAAAAGTAACAAAAGGACATCCATTTTGTTTGACGCTGCTTGGGTCGGTGGGGTAGCCGTGGCATCGTTTAGGCATCTATTGTCAGTTGACAACTTTGTGTGCAAACTCCAGAATGTGAGAGTCATATTCAGGAGGGCTTATGCCCAGAAAGGCACACCCCAAGAAGGATGTTGAAGCAGCGTTGCAATACGCAGAGTCAAGGGGTTGGCGAGTTGATGTCGGTGGTGGTCACGCTTGGGGCAAGACGTTTTGCCCTTACCACAGCAGAGATTGTCGTTGTGGTGAGTTTTGCATTACCAGCATCTGGAGCACGCCGAAAAGCCCTGCAAATCATGCGAAACAGCTTCGGCGGGTTGCGGATAACTGTGTAATGCCCTTGTCCGATCAGGAGCAAGACTCATGAAAGACTATGAGTTCACACTGAAGTATCGCCTTGGAGAGGCGTGCGAAGATCCTGAGCAGTATCTAGGGGCTCTTGCAGAGGCGGGGTGTGAAGACGCTGTTGTTGGTATTGGTCAAAATGGCCGTATCTCATTGAGCTTTACCCGTGAATCAGAGTCAGCACTAGCAGCTATTTCCAGTGCTCTTGAGGATGTGCAGCGGGCTATTCCTGATGCTAAGCTGGTCGAGGCAACGCCAGATTTCGTAGGTGTCACTGATATTGCCGATCTTTTCGGTGTGTCACGGCAATATATTCGGCAGCTCATTCAAGGCAAGGGGGCTTCGTTCCCGGAACCTATTCACGAAGGAAAGCCATCGTTGTGGCATCTCACGGATGTGCTTGCTTGGTTCCAAGAAAACCAAGCGAAAGCTGTTGAGCCAGAGGTTTACGAGGTATCTCAGGTCAACATGCAGGTTAATGTTTTTAAATCCTGCGTTCGGGCTACTGCGGTATTGCAAGGGGGATTCCAATTCGTAGCGAATGCGCCCAACAATGCGTTGCAGGGGACGCTCAGCTTTGCTGTGCGTCCCTGAATGCTGGCGTTAGCCCCTCTATAAAAGGCCACGCAATGGAAGTCAAATTAAGCAAGCAACAAAAAGTCACCGTAAAGGGTTCGGAGGACATTTATCTGATCATGAAGGCAAAAAAGAGGGGTTAAATGAAAGAGACCGATGTCCGCCGGATTCTGGCCCATTCCGAGAGCATGATCGGCTCCGATGGCCTACCCCATGACGAGCACCCCCATCCGCGGCTGTGGGGCACCTTTCCGCGCGTGCTGAGCCACTATTGCCGTGAGCTGGGGTTGTTCCCGCTGGAGCAGGCGGTGCGTAAGATGACCGGGCTGTCGGCGCAGACCTTCGCCCTGGAAGACCACGGGGTACTGCGGGTGGGCGCCTTTGCCGATATCGTGCTGTTCGACCCGGTGGGCGTGCGTGACCGCGCCACCTTCCAGGAACCCACCACCCCGGCCACCGGCATCGACCAGGTGCTGGTCAACGGCGAGATAACCTGGCGGGATGGTGCTGGCACCGGGGCACGTGCGGGCAAGGTACTGAAGAACAAGATTGCGGCTGGGCGCACCTGTTGGGCGCCTTGCGAAATGATCCGTCCGGCCGGATAACCGAGGGCAGAATCATGCATTTGCCTAACCTATTGATAAGGGTAGGAAATCCAATCGTACCACGGCTGGAAGTAAGTTTGCGCATGGCAAAAATTCCTGATGGATCAACCCGCATTCCCGATGTCCATCGTGGTTACAGGGCAAGTTCGGTGAGCATGGAGACCGACACCACGCAGCGGGTGGAGTCACCGAACCGATCCGGCTTGCCCACGGTGTTCATGCTCGATTCCGACCCCATTCCCGGTCCCGGTCGCGATGACCCCGCCGGCCAGTTGTTGTCCATTCTATACCCGTCGCCCATGGGGTTTGCGGAATGGGAGCAAATTCCGGCGCCCCGGCGCCAGCCGACAAGGGATCGGATTGAGTATGGGAAAAAATGGCTGGTCGTATCGCTGGGATTCGGTTGCCCTGTTTACCCGGCTTGCCCGTAGGTGTCAGGTCCCGGATGATTACGTGGAATTTTTTTAAACAGTTGGGGTTGCTGTGCGTGCCATTGTTTGAGTATCTG
>NZ_FLUY01000986.1 GCF_900092655.1 Candidatus Thiosymbion oneisti | reverse complement strand
TGCCTTGCGCCTGGTGGAGGTTATGGACACCACCACCGATCCGTGGCAGCTCAGCCGGCTCGGTGAGGCGCTGGGCAAACTGGGCGA
>NZ_FLUY01000881.1 GCF_900092655.1 Candidatus Thiosymbion oneisti | reverse complement strand
CGTGATATGGAATTCAGCGTGGAATATGGTAACTTCATCCCACCGCTTTCGGGAAAAGCGAATACTTTCACAGTCTCTGGAGCCTGGGAGCCAACCGAGAAATCCTTGTCCTGACGGAGGAGGGATCTTGTGCCTAAATAACACCATCAGGATGAATCCTCAATGGGAAGACCTCGGTGTGGGTTGGTATTGAAGATCCCTCGCTGCGCTCGAGATGACAGGTTCGGTTGAGATGATATTGTGGACAACCCCACCGCCGCACGCCACAATTGACACCTTCGGGTTCGGAGCGTACAGCGCGACCGGTGGCGGTGCGCCCGCTTGCAAAAGACGTTAACCTAATATCCTGGATTACCACACGCTGTGTGCCTGTTGCAGATTCGGTCCCCGGTTTTTCTTCAGGTTTCAGATGGTCGCCGGCCAACGCCTGGCGATTCTCTGTTCCGATCTTTCCGCGGTTACCGATAAACCACCCCTAGCGAAAATTGGAGGAGAAGCTCGAAATGACAGTTACCCACGACGGTGCGACCCGCACCAACAATAAGAAGCTGCTGGCATGGGTCGATGACATAGCCCGACTCTGCGAGCCGGATCGCATCTACTGGTGCGACGGATCTCAAGAGGAATATGACCGCCTGTGCGGCGAGTTGGTGGAGGCCGGGGTCTTCACCCGCTTGAATCCGGACAAACGGCCCAACAGCTATCTCGCCCGCTCCCACCCCAGCGACGTGGCGCGGGTCGAGAACCGCACCTTTATCTGCTCGAAGAAGGAAGAGGATGCAGGTCCCACCAACAACTGGATGGACCCCAAAGAGATGCGGGCCATTCTCGACGAGAAGTTCAAGGGCTGCATGCACGGACGGACCATGTACATCATTCCCTTCAGCATGGGCCCGCTGGGCTCCGACATCGCGCACATCGGATTCGAGATCACCGACTCGGCCTACGTGGTGGTCAACCAACGGATCATGACCCGCATGGGACAGCAGGTCTTGGACGTGCTGGGTGACGACGGCGATTTCGTGCCCTGCGTCCATTCGGTCGGCGCCCCCCTGGAAGCGGACGCGAAGGATGTCACTTGGCCCTGCGCCCCGAATATCGACGACAAATACATCACCCACTATCCGGAGACCCGGGAGATCTGGTCCTACGGCAGCGGCTACGGCGGCAACGCCCTGCTCGGTAAGAAGTGTTTGGCCCTACGCATCGCCTCGGTCATGGCCCGTGATGACGGCTGGCTGGCCGAGCACATGCTGATCCTGGGCATCGAGTCCCCCGAGGGGAAGAAGACCTACGTGGCGGCGGCCTTCCCCAGCGCCTGCGGCAAGACCAACCTCGCCATGCTGATCCCGCCGAAGACCATGGAGGGCTGGAAGGTCACCACCATCGGCGACGACATCGCCTGGATCAAGCCCAAAGAGGACGGCAAGTTCTACGCCATCAACCCCGAGTACGGCTTCTTCGGCGTGGCACCGGGCACCAACTACAAGTCCAATCCCAATGCCATGGAGTCGCTGAAGGAGAACTGCATCTTCACCAACTGCGCCCTCACCGACGACGGCGATATCTGGTGGGAGGGGATGACCGATGAGCCGCCGGCGCACGCGATCGACTGGAAGGGTAATGACTGGAACCCCGGTACGGGCACCCCGTCCGCCCACCCCAACTCCCGCTTCACTGCGCCGGCCTCCCAGTGTCCCTCCATCGACCCGGACTGGGAGAATCCCGCCGGCGTACCCATCAGCGCCTTCATCTTCGGCGGGCGGGTGAGCCACAACTTCCCGCTGGTCTATCAGGGCTACAACTGGGAGCACGGGGTCTACATGGCCGCCACCATGGGCTCCGAGGCCACCGCCGCCGCCATCGGCCAGGAGGCCATGCGCCGCGATCCTATGGCGATGCTGCCCTTCATCGGCTACAACATGGCCGAGTACTGGAAGCACTGGCTGAAGATCGGGCGCTCGCGCGTGGCCACGCCGCCGCGGATCTTCCGCGTCAACTGGTTCCGCAAGGACGATAAAGGCAAGTTCATCTGGCCCGGCTTCGGCGAGAACATGCGGGCGCTGCAATGGATCGTCGAGCGTTGTACGATTGGGGCCGAGGCGATCGAGAGCCCCATGGGCTGGGTACCGCCCTATGAGGCCCTGGACTGGAAGGGACTGGATTTCGGCAAGAAATCCTACTTCGCCATCATGAACATCGACCGCGAGGTGGCGCGCAAGGAAGCCAACGACCAGGAAGAGCTCTTTACCCGCTTCGGCGATCACCTACCGCGGGAGATGGAGATCGAGCGCGAGATGCTGCTTCAGCGTCTCTACCACTCACCGAAAGTCTGGGACCTTTCGGCGGCCGAGGCGAATTGAGGACCGACAAAAATCCCCCGCCATCGGCGGGGGGCATTGCTCCTACGCCGCCCTGAGCGGTTGATTGGGGAGCGACTGATTGATCGGGGCCGCAGCTGCGGCCCCGATTTTTTAGCAATCCTGAAGTGGAGCAAAACCTAATCCCACAGGCAAGCCAATCAGCTAGGCCCCTTCCGGGAGGCCGGATGCTCAAAGTCCGGATGCTTATAGAGGGGAATGCGTCGCGGCTCATGGTCACTCTCCTCGACATAGCGGAGGCGCGACCAGGCGGCAATCGCCACAACGAGTGCCAAAATCAGTAGGACGATAATGCGATTGATAGTGCGATTGCGAGTAATCATTTGATCTCATTCTCACAAAAACTGCCGCGCCGACCAGCTCCGGTCGGTCGGCATACAGCCTGACCTTTCTATCCCAGTAGGCCCAATAAGCGCGAAGTTGTCATAGATTACCATACAAATGTTGGCTAATACTCCTTGACCTGGATAGAAGACAGGGCCACCGAATAATACCCACGTTAGCGGAAGAGAAAACGACGAAGCGCGCGAAAAAGATCCCTCCCTTCGGTTCGGGATGACAATTTCGCGCGGATTCGGTGATTCGTCGTTTCTCCTCTTATTTGTCGACCGGTAACGCTTAACTTAATGGCATTGAGCTGGGTCTTACCCGAGCGTGATACAGCTTTCAATGTCTCACCCGATCGATCAGGATCTTCACGATACCGATCTGGCCTGGTTTGACCATGCTCACTTCACCTTCCAGGTCGCCGCTTTGGGGGGTGGCCTGGCCGCTCTTGGAGATGCGGGCGCCGATGGTCACTTGATCGAATTCGGATAGCTTCATGGTGGGGATCACCGTCATGGCGTCGGTGAGGGTGATAGTCAAGGGTAGATCCCGGACGTGTCCGCGGTGGACCGCAAGCGGCATGGGGGGGCCTGCGGCCGCTTTGGCGTAGATGAAGAGGCTGTCGTTCATATTCGCCTGGGGCCAGAGAGATTCCGCCAGGGATACTTCTACCCTTACCCCGGCGGTAGCTGCCGCGGGCTGGGGGCCGGCCGGCCGTTCCGGCTTGGCGGCGTCAGCGGTGTTGGGTGGGGTCCCTTGCGCGGTGTCCCCGGTCTCGGTTCCAGCCGGTACTTGCTCCGGCGCCTGCTCCGGCCTTGGGCGGCTGCGGGCCTGGGTGATGTAGCGCGTGAGCTCCGCCGCTTCCGTGCTCTCCGGGTCGAAAGTCGCCAGCAGCGCCTCCCATTGCTCCACGGCTTGGTCATAGCGGGCGGCTTGGAAGGAGACCAGGCCCTCGAGCCAACGGGCGCCGGTGTGTTCCGGGTCGATCTTCAAGGCGGCTTGGATCAGCTCGGCCGGGCGGCCCGCCAAGGCACTGCCGTGGTTGGCGGCAATCGCCTCGGCATAGGCCACCAGGACATCCGGGTTGTCCGGTGCCAGGTCGTAGGCCCGCTCCAGGGCCTGGAGGGCGCGCTGCGGCTGGCCCATGACGAAGTAGGTACGGCCCAGCATCATCCAGCCTTCCAGGTTGTCCGGGTGCCGTTCCAGCTTGTCCCCCAGGCGCTGTACCATCACCTTCAGGGGTGGTATCTCGCCTTGGGGCCCCGGATGTGCCGCCGGCGCCTGGGGCCCCGCGGTGGCTGCCGCCAAGCGGGGGATGAGATCGCTGTTCCCCAGGTACAGATACAGGGAGACTGCCACCGTGGGCAGGAGGACCGCAAGCAATACGGCGGTCCAGCGTCCACCGCCGGCCTCAGCGGCAGGCTCGGTAGGGGTGCCCTCGAGGTCATGGAGCAGCTCCCGCTCCAGGTCTTGGCGGGCGGTCTGGTATTGCTGCCGATCCAGCGCGCCGGCGGCCAGATCCGCATCCAGCTCTTGAAGCTGCCGGTGGAAGAGGGTCAAGGCGAACTCGTCTCGATCCGGGTCATCCCTGCTGCGGTCGCGCCGCGAGAGCAGAGGCGGCACGACGAACAGGAGCGCCAGGCCGATGAGTGCGGCGGCCGAGAGCCAGAAGATAGTCACTTGGGGGGTCCTGGTAGCGGTAAATTTTCAAGTGGTTAGCGTAGAGCGGTTCATCGACCACGCCCCGTTTCTTTTTTGATCCCTTCTCCCTGGCCTTCTCCCGGCGGGAGGGTGTCGTAAAAGGTGACGCCCAACGCGGTCTTTCTCGTTCCCACGCGCTGCGTGGGAAGGTGGCAGCTCCGCGCCGCGGAGAGCATCGGGCCTGTGTCCAGCATTCGTATACACGGGAGCCAAACCTGCCGGCGGTCCGGCGTTATCCGGTGCGGCCCGGAAGGCGTCTGCTCTGACCGTTGCCGCCAGCTGGTGATGGGGTCCGTAAGCCGTCTGAAAGACGGCGGTCC
>NZ_FLUY01000362.1 GCF_900092655.1 Candidatus Thiosymbion oneisti | reverse complement strand
ATATTGGGGAAAGCATTTTTGGGCGATAGGGTATGGTGCCTGGACAACAGGGAATGTAACGGACGAAATGGTTCAAGAATACTTGGAGCATCACCGTCACCCATCCAATATGGATACAGGAAACATTATCCTGGAATG
>NZ_FLUY01000315.1 GCF_900092655.1 Candidatus Thiosymbion oneisti | reverse complement strand
ATGAATTTTTCCATTATCCTGTTGTTTTATAAAGGGATTATTCTATAAACGGTTCATTTAGTTCACGGAACCAGGTTCCTAGTTATACCCGTCACACCCTCCGAACAACGCCAAATAATTCAGGATTGCTCAAAGCCCCTAGTAATAGTAGGGCTCAGCGCCGTCCGGCAACTCTTTGATCTTCTTCGCCAGCAGCAATTTTGCTTCTTCGATCTCCCTTGTAAACGGCTGTCGAATCGCCTCGAAAAAGCTGTTATCGAAAGCGTAGTTGCCGCTACCGCGCGGGGCCTCCACGCCGACCGCGATGTCGTGCCTGGCCCCATCTACGGGTAGGTAGGAACGCAAGGTGACGACATAATCGCTGTGCAGTAGGTTCCGGATCTCCGCAAGGATAGGTCGCATACCGGATGGCCTCTTCCCGACTCTGTAGTAGATACCGAGGGAGTTCTTCGACAAGGCTTCGAGGTTCTTGAAATGGGCGCGATTGGTAGGCGAGTAGGCCAGCGAATAGATCGGATAAGGGCTGGGCAAAGCGGCGATGCGCGTCATCAGGTCCTCGCGGGTGATTGCGCTGCCCTCGTCCTTGCCGTCGGACATCACGAGCACCGAGCAGGAAACGACAGAATTGGAATCCTCGGAGCTCGTGCCGCACATCCGCAACGCGGCGTCGATAGCGTCGTATAAACGGCTCTTCAGGCCATCCGCACGCATGGCGGCAAGGCGACGAGCGAGCGCCCTCCCGTCGCGCTCGAACCGAGACACGACGGCATAACCCTCCTTGGTGTCCCGAACCAACAACACGGCCACCTCGTCCTGGGGACGCTTGCCCTCGATGAATCGAACCGCTGCTCGCAGCATCTCCTCGAACGGCGTATGGGCCTTGGATCGAAGGGCCTGGGATTCGACCCCCTCGGTTTTATGGCCCATGGATTGACTGGCGTCGATCACAAACACGGACCGGGTGGCCTCCCGACGACCACGCATCGATTGAATGCCGAACTGCCGCTTCCTCGGATCATAGGGGCGGCCTCGAATCATCAAGAGGACATTGTATTCGTTCAGATCGGGTAAGGGCTGCATCTTATCGTCGAATGTACGCAAATAGATCCGGATGAAGGGATACAAGGAGAAGTCGGTATGATAGATCACCACTGCGTGTTCGCCGGGAGCGGCAAATCCGTACCCTGAGGCGGATACCGTACCGCTGAATAGAATCAATACGACGATCATCCCGATCCGTCTCAGGCGTTCCAAGACGGAGCCCGGTAGGCGTGAGCCTCGCGTTCCCATAATCAATACTCCTCCAAAGCTCCAACTCAGCGGTTGTGGGGGATAGAAATCTCTCGCTTATTTCGTGCCATGATATGTCGGAGACCAAGCAGTCGGATCGCCTAGATTCGACTTAGGTTGCCTTACCACCTTTGGCTTCGGCTTTCTCGGCTTGACCGTTAGCTTTACCTTGACCCTTTGCTTTGCCTTGGCCTTGCGCTTGGTTTTTACCGCAGGTCCCTGTCCTTTAGGCTGCTTAGGTGTTTCCGCCCCCGGATCGAGCGGCGACGACGCGGCGGTCGCACTTGGCTTCGGCGTTCTCGGCTCGGCCGTTTTCTTTGCCTTGGCCTTGCGCTCGGTTTTTGCCGCAGGTCTCTGTCTTTCAGGCCGCTTAGGTACCTCTGCCACCGGATCGAACAGCGACGACACAGCGGACGCACTCGGTGTCGCGGACAGGAGCATTGGCACGGACGGCTTGGCCGGCACCTCACTTGGGTACTTCTCGAAAATCTCCGTCCACGAGCTGTCAGAGACGGGTTGGGGTCCCCTCCCCGGAGCGAGCGGTGATGCGGCAACCGCACTCCGCTTCGGCCTCTCCGATTCGGTCGTTTTCCGGGCTTTTGTCGTAGGTCCCTGTCTTTCAGGCTGCTTAGGCGCCCCTGCCCCTGGATCGAGCGGCGACGACGCGGCAATCACACTTCGCTTCGGCATTCTCGACTCGGCCGTTTTCTTTGCCTTGGTCTTGCTCCCGGTTTTTGCCGCAGGTCTCTGTCTTTCAGGCCGCTCAGATGCCTCCGCCCCCAGATCGAACAGCGACGACACAGCGGACGCACTCGGTGTCGCGGACAGGACCACTGGCACGGACGGCTTGGCCGGCACCTCACTTGGGTACTTCTCGAAAATCTCCGTCCACGAGCTGTCAGTCGGATCGAGCGGTGATACGGCGAACGCACTCCGCTTCGGTCTCTCCGATTTGGTCGTTTTCCGGGTTTCTGTCGTAGGTCCCTGTCTTTCAGGCCGCTTAAGTGTCTCCGCTCCCGGATCGAGCGGCGGCAACACGGCAGCTGCACTTCGCTGCGGCGTGCTCGACTCGGCCGTTTTCTCTGTCTTGGTTTTGCGCTCGGTTTTTGCCGCAGGTCCCTGTCTTTCAGGCCGCTTAGGTGCCTCCGCCCCTGGATCGAGCGGCGGCAACACGGCAGTTGCAATTCGCTGCGGCGTGCTTGACTCAGCCGTTTTCTTTGTCTTGGTCTTGCGCTTGGTTTTTGCCGCAGGTTCTTGTCTTTCAGGTCGCTTAGGTACCTCTGCCCCCAGATCAAACAGCGACGACACAGCGGACGCACTCAGTGTCGCGGACGGGACCATCGGGACGGGCTGCCTGGCCGGTAGCTCACTTCGGTGCTTCTCGAAGAGCTCCATCAAGGGGCCGTCGGAAGCGGTCTTAGGTACCCTGGTCACCGCCAGTTGTTCATTGGAAAACACAGAGGGCAGCCCCTCAGTGAATCGAGTCGGCTCGGTAGCCGGTGCCGTACCGACTCCCGACTGAAGGGTTGTTCCCGCCGCGTCAGGTTGCGACGCCTCAGCGGGGACAGATTGCTCGGACATGGGCTTCGACGACAGGCGGTCTGACCAAGGCTGCGCGGGTGGTGATTGGTTGGGAGAAGGTATCAGGCTACCAAAGAACACCACCAGCCAGATCACGATCGCCACCCCACCGACCCACAGCGGGAGTTTCGACACCAGGACGGTAAGGCGGGTGGCCGATAGAGAACGGGGCGGTGGAGTATCCATGGGTGATGGCTACATGTTTACGAATACACGGCCGATCTTTTATCCCGTTACTCGGTCGGTGTCATGGTGCGAGTCAACCGTTCCGCTTCCCGCACCACCTGCGCGAGTTCGGCATCGACGCGCTCCCGGTCGCCGGCCTTGGCGGAATCCTCCAACGCCTTGAGATGGGCATCGAGGGCGGGTACGCCGCAATAGCTAGTCGCGCCGCGCATGCGGTGAGCAGTCGCGGTGAGCAGCGGCCAATCGCTGGCCTGGAAGCAGCGCCGCAGATCGGAGAGGTCCTGAGGGAGCCCACGCACAAGCATTTGAACCAGCTCGCGGGCGAGGTCCAGGTTGTCGCCCGCTATCTCCAGGGCCGCCGCCTCGTCCCACGCCGGCAAGTCGGTAGCAATGGATTCCGTGTTTACTCGCTTTTCTTCCATTTCAAGATTTCCTCCGGCCCTTGGCAGGTGTGTATCCGGCCCCAACTCTAACACTCGGCACTGGTGCCTTCCAGAGTCTTAATGCCGCCGGTCGGTCCTTTCTCGGACTCTCCTTCTGGTGCACAATTACCTGGTCGAGCCATCAACGAGCCCGCGCACCGTGGGCGGAGATCCATGCACAATCCGACCATCGAGGCCTGCGTCGGCAACACGCCCCTGGTACGCCTGCAACGGCTGCCGGGAGAGACGGACAACCGCATTCTGGTGAAGCTGGAGGGCAACAACCCGGCCGGGTCGGTAAAGGACCGCCCGGCGCTGAGTATGATTCGGCGCGCGGAAGAGCGCGGCGAAATCACCCCCGGAGATACCCTCATCGAGGCCACCAGCGGGAACACAGGGATTGCGCTGGCCATGGCGGCGGCCATCCGGGGCTACCGGATGGTCCTGATCATGCCCGAGCACATGAGCCTGGAGCGGCGTGCGATCATGCAGAGCTTCGGCGCCGAGATCCTGCTCACGCCCCAGGCAGGCAGCATGGAAGCGGCCATCGACCTGGCGCGGCAGATGGAGGCTCAGGGGAAGGGCAGGATCTTGGATCAATTCGCCAATCCCGACAACCCGCGCGCCCACTACGAAGGCACGGGACCGGAGATCTGGTGCGACACCCAGGGCGCCGTCACCCACTTCGTCAGCTCCATGGGCACCACGGGCACCATCATGGGTGCAGGGCGCTATCTCAAAGAGCAGGACCGATCGATACGGATCATCGGCGTGCAGCCCGAGGAAGGTGCCAGCATACCGGGCATCCGCTGCTGGCCCCAGGCCTACTTGCCCAAGATCTACGACCCCTCCGGCGTGGACCGCATCATCCATGTCTCCCAGGGGCAGGCAGAGCAGACGACGCAGGAGCTGGCGGCACGGGAAGGCATCTTCGCTGGCATCTCCTCGGGCGGCGCGGTCGCCGCGGCCCGCGCGCTCAGTGCCGAGCTCGAGGGTGCGGTCATCGTAGTCATCATCTGCGACCGGGGGGACCGCTACCTGTCCACCGGGGTCTTTTCCACCTAGACCACACGGCCCGCCAGGGATCCTCGTCCCGGTGGCATGCGCCGCCGGGGGCGAAATGCGCAGCCGTAGCGACCAACAAGCGTTCGAGCCGGCCCGGACTATTCGACAATGGCTGTGACTCGATGCCGACGGCTTTTTGAGTGAAGAAAACGCGAATGTGGGCATGCTCAAATTATGTCGTTTTTGGTCGCTTGCGTCTACCCTCCGTCCAAAGCCAGGTGTGTATAAATCTCCGGCTTTCAGCCACCGGCCGCCTGGCAAGCTGTGCCCACCGACGATTCACTCGGCTGCAATCAGACCGCGGTTGTTGACCGCGGGACGGTTTGAACCGCAGAGACGCAGAGGACGCAACAGGGAAAACCAATCCGCCAAGATCATGTTTTCGAGAAAATTTATACTTGTTCGCCCCGGATGACCACGTCTTGCTACATCATCGGGGTGCTCGATAACGGCATCGCCGGTCTGACGCCGGAAGCTCTGGCGCGGCTGCGCGGCGTCGATCTGGTCATCGGCAGTGCACGTACCCTGGCACTGTTTACCGACCAGTTGCGTACCGGGGCACGGACCCGTGAGCTCACCGGCCAACTCGAGAAGATCCCGGACTGGATTCGGGAGGCCCAAGCACAAGGCCACAGCGTCGCGGTATTGGCAACCGGTGATCCCTGGTGTCACGGCATCGCGGGAACTCTAGGGGCGTGGCTGATGCCTGGCACTTACGAGGTGGTGCCCAACGTATCGACCGTGCAATTGGCATGCGCCCGGCTCGGGCTGGCCTGGCAGGACATGCGGATCGTCTCCGTACATCGCGGCGACACCGGGGAATGGCATGAGGGCGCCGGACCCGAGCATGGGCTGTATCCGATGCTGCGGGCGCTGGATCGGAACGACCGGCTAGCCGTCCTGACCAGCCCGGACAACACCCCCGATCGCATTGCGCGCATGGTGGTCGCGGAGGGGCTGGACGAGGACCTCCGGCTTGCCGTTGCCGAGCGCCTGACTCGGGACGACGAGCGTATCGTCTCCGACTGCACCGTCAAAGAAGCCGCCGCTCGCCGGTTCGCCGACCCCAACGTCCTCTTGCTGTGGCGTGAGATCCCACGGCGCCGCGCGGTGCTGTTCGGATTGGCGGATGATGCCTACCTGCAACGCCGGCCGCAACGGGGCTTGATTACCCGGCGCGAGATACGCGCCGTGTCCCTGGCACGACTGGCCCTGCGTGCCGACAGCATCGTCTGGGACGTCGGCGCCGGCTCCGGCGCCTTGGGCCTGGAGGCCGCCCGCTTGTGCGCGGACGGCCATGTCTATGCCATCGAGCAAAACCCTGCGGATCTTAAGATCGCCGCCTACAATCGCCATCGCTTGGGAGTCCACAACTACAGCCTGGTTCAGGGCAAGGCCCCGGCGGGGCTGGACGCCTGGCCCGATCCCGACGCCGTATTTATCGGCGGTTCAGGCGGGGAGCTGGCCGCGCTGATCCGGCTGGGCCTGCAACGCCTCAGGCCCCAGGGCAGACTGGTGATGAACCTGGTCACCTTCGAGAATCTGGGAACGGCCATCACGCTGCTCAAGGCCTCCGGTGCAGTCTGGGATGTCACCCAGCTCCAGGCGTCTCGCAGCCGGTCCGTTCTGGACATGCACCGGCTGGCAGCCGAGAATCCGGTGTGGATCCTATGCGCGCAGGTAGGTGAGAACCACCAAATAGACACGAATGGGCACAAATGATGTGGATCCAATGTGTGGCAGGTAAGGGTAGGATGCGGTGAGCGCCTGCCTACCGCCCCAGAAGGGTGTCGCAAAAGTCCCTCTCCCGCCGGGAGAGAGCCTGCGCCGAGCGCAGCGAGGGGGCTTGAGGAGAGGGGGTCAAAGGGCGAAGATCGGTGCCTTTTGCGACACCCTCCCCGGGGATGGGGCGGGCAGGCAGCAAACCGCATCGACCAGCTACCCTTTTTTGAACCGCAAAGGCGTGCAGGGCGCAAAGATTTTTTTGTGGGTAAGGTTATTCGTATCCAAGCCAGCGCACTCCAGAACGCGGTAAATGCCTGCTGCCCGCAGGGACGCCCGAGGCAGGCCGTAATCATTCAGCCCCCTACTTCATGATTGATAAAGGTATCTTATACGGCATATCCCTGGGTCCGGGCGATCCCGGATTGATTACCCGTCGTGCCTGGGCGTTGCTGGAGCAGGACGATGTCCACTGGACCTACCCGGTGCGCGGCAAGGGCCACCAGAGCTTTGCATTGAGCATTACGCGGGCCGCGGGGCTGAGGCCGCCGTCCGGCTGTGAGCCCTTGGTCTTCCCGATGACCCACGACCAGGCCCGGCTCGCCGCGGCCTGGTCCGCGGCCGCACAGCGGGTAGGGGAGATACTGCGGCAAGGCCGCGACGTGCTCTTCCTAGTGGAAGGCGACGCCTCCATCTACTCCAGCTTCGGTTATCTGGCCCGCACCCTCACCGCGCTGGACCCCGACACCAGAGTGGAAACCGTAGCGGGGGTCTCCTCCTTCAGCGCATCGGCGGCACGCTTACAAATGCCCCTGACGGACCTCGACGACCGCATGGCCATCCTCCCAGCCGGTTACGGCACCGACACCGTGGATCACCTGCTGGACGAGTTCGATACCCTGGTGTTGCTCAAGGTCAAACCCCTACTGGACGACATCATCGACCTGCTGGCACGCCGCCGGTTGCTGGAACACGCCGTCTTCTGCGAGAAGACCGGGACCCCGGAGGAACGTATCGTGCGGGATCTGAACTCTCTGCGCGGGACGTCGGTCAACTATCTCTCCTTGCTGCTGGTGAAAAACCCGGATCGGGTGGGGGGGAGATAGGCCGTGGTTGTAGTGGAGGGTCTGGTCACGGGAGGGAGAAACGGGAACCATGAAGGGGGTTGCTGAATCGGAGACGGTCCTGGTTGTCGTCACCAGACCGGGGGCCTGCAGGCGTAGGGGTTGGTGTAACGCTTGAAATCCGGGGATGTGTCTTAATAGTAAGATGGTATCCCCTTCCTGTGTCAACGATTGGGAGAGAAAGGGCTATGGCAACGCGAATTGACAACGTAAAGCTAACTAAGGTAGTCGATGGCGATACCGTCAAGGTGGAGATCGAGGGCCAACAGGAATCCCTGCGGCCTATCTGTACCGACACCGAGGAAAGCCGTCCTGGAAATAAACCGGTTACGAACGCTGGCAAGGAGGCCTCACGGCTCGCTAAGCAGTATTTCGGTTGTAACGAGAAGGGATTTCCACAAAGCGATGTCCGAGTGGACATCGAATTCGACACGTCGGACCCCCGGCATGTTTGCCTCCAACGTCACCGAGGAAATTATGGAAGGCTCCTCTGCTATGTTCACAAAGACGGGGAGAACTACAATCTCAAGGCCGTACGTGATGGTTGGTCACCCTACTTCGTCAAATACGGACGTTCCAGGCTCTATCACGAAGACTTCATGGTCGCCGAAGCCGATGCGCAAAGCGCTACCCGCATGATTTGGGACCCCCAGACGAACGCGAGAGGTGCAAACCGTGATTATGGTGCACTGATACCCTGTGGCACCTACGGGACAGCGTGATAGTGGATTACCGCGACCGAGGTCTACAGGCCGGCGTACTTTCGGTGCGGTTGGACTATACCGACATCAATAATAGCTGCCGACAACAAAAGCCATATTACCGTGCTATGCGACCTACAAGGTGGCATCAATCTGTGGCCGGGAGATGGAGCTTTGATCTTCGCAGGCTCCCCTACCCACAAGTTCAATTTGTGGATTCCGGATCGAACAAGCGATTCTGCGCGATCCATACTTCAACTCATCGAGATGCGTTATGCGGGTTTCGGTCGCGGATACTCGTATGTCTCTGGGTCCGCCGAGCTATACAAGGGCAACCCCCAAATCGTGCTAACCGATCCTGCTCAACTCTCTGATAATCCTCCAGTCAACTGATTTTCGGAAGCCTTGAAAGAACATTCGGTAAAGGTGTCGTGTTGGGTTACGGCGCGTTCAACGTTGTTTGTGTTCTTCAGGATCGGGCAGCGCGCCTAACCCAACCTACACCCAACACGAGGTCCGCGCAGACAGACAGCGGGAGGTAATGTGGGTGTAGGTTGCGTTAAGACGCCGGCACTGACCTGGCAGACAATCAGCGCGCCTGGTGCGTCGAACGCAACCCGTCAAACCCTGTCCCGACGCAGGGGGGATCTTTTCCCTCCGCACGACGCCAAATAATTCAGAATCGTTTCGGCTCGAAACCGGGCTGGTTCTTGACCTCCATGAGCTCATCGCCGACCGCCAGCACCAGAAAGCCCTGTTTCTCCGCGTAGGCGAGCACGTTCTTTTCTACGCTGAGACTGGCGAGGATTCCCACCAAGGGCAGGGCGTCATGCTCGGGAAAGAAGGTTCGGAACTCGGCGATGTCGGCTACGAAGCCGTCCACGTCGGTGCTGCGCAGGGTCGCCTTGGTGCTGTTGAGGCAAACGCAATCGGGGGTTACCACCAGGGCGTCGAATTCCTTCACCCGCCCGTCGGGCAACCGGCGCTTGAGCCGGACCATGAGGTCATAGGCGGGCTCGTTCAGGCGCTCCTCGATAACACGGGGCAGACTCGGGGCGACCAGGTCTTCGACCAGGGTGCCCAACTTGTTGGAGAGCTCCCCCCACTTTTTGTTCATCTCCCGCTGCTGCCGGCGCGCTTCGTCTTTGAAGTCACGCATCTCGTCCTTAAAATCACTCATTTCATCCTTAAAATCACTCATTTCATCTTTGAAATCACTCATTTCATCCTTGAACACACGCATTTCGTCCTTGAATAGGCGCAGCTCCGTTTCCGTTTGCCGTTGCGAGTCGTAGAGCTTGCGGAATTCGGCGCCGACACTCCGGACGAAATCCTGCACGGTCTGTTCGAGGCTATCGATACGTTCGATGACGGCTGCCATAATCAGCTCCCAGAATTTTGGAAACCAGGAATCTTGGAGACCAGAGAGAAAATAGCCGGCTCACGGCCCGGATGCAAGCGGGGTCGGTTTTCGCCTTCCGGCCCGAGGCCCTAACGGAAACGGAAATCGCCTGAGCCCGAATTCTGCTTCGGGTATCATAGATGCAACTATGGGCGCGGGTAGTGGGGTCGGTGCTCGGCCCGATCGCGCGTGTGACTTCGCGGGTCGGAGAATCCCTGGAGGGGGTCTTGCAAGGCCCTGTGACGGACGGCGGCGAAGGTTGCCCATCTCGGTTGAGCTTTAGGGAAGGCGGGGTGAGTCTGTCGTGTCTGCTTGGATCGACATGCATTTCGGGAACCCGAGTAATTTCCAGGTGTTGGAGTTGATGAGGGCCGGCGGCTGGTTGATGCTGCCGATCCTTGCCTGTTCGGTCATCGCCATGGCTATTGTCATGGAACGGCTGTGGACCCTGCGTCGGCGCAGGGTCATGCCCGAAGGCTTGGTTACTAAGATCCGGGAGTGGCACTGCCGAGCGCAGCTCACGGAGGAACGCCTGCTCAAGGTGCGGGATGGCTCTCCCCTGGGGCGTATCTTGACCGCGGGCTTGGTGAACCGGGAGTATTCCCGGGAGGTGATGAAGGAGGCCATTCACGACACCGGCCGTCAGGTGGTGGCGGAGCTGGAGCGCCATATCAACACCTTGGGCACGATTGCCGCGGTGACACCCTTGCTGGGGCTGTTGGGGACCGTCATCGGGATGATCGAGGTCTTCGGGGTCATCATGGAGGCCGGCGTGGGCAATCCGGGGGTCCTGGCGGGCGGCATCTCCAAGGCCCTGATTACCACCGCCGCCGGCCTTTCAGTGGCCATCCCGGCCCTGATGTTCCACCGCTACTTCAACGGCAAGGTCGATAAGCTCACCATCGGCATGGAGGAGCAGGCCCTGAAGCTGGTGGAGATCATCAAGGGCGAGCGCGCGGAGGACGGTGTCAAGTGAACCTGCGCCCGCATCGCCTCGAGCCCCCCGATATCAACCTGACGCCGATGATCGACGTGGTCTTCCTGCTCCTGATCTTTTTCATGGTGTCCACTACTTTCCAGGAAGACACCCGCATCCGGGTCCGGTTGCCGGAGGCCCAGGGCGAGGCCGTTCCCGCCGAGATGCCCCGAGCCCTGGAGATTACCATCGACAGTGCGGGCGTCTTCTATGTGGACGAACGGATGCTAGCGGACCGCGAGCCGGCTACCCTGCAGCAGGCGATCGCAGCCGTGGTCGGTGAGGAGCGGGAGCGCCCGGTAATCATCAGGGCCGACGCCGCGACCCCACACCAGGCGGTCATGACCGCCATGGATGCGGCCAGCCGGCTCGGGCTGTTGCGCTTCTCCCTTGCTGCAACCCGGCCCGACGCCCCCCGATGAGCGAAGCGGACGCCGTCGTCGCGGGCCCCGCCCGGCTGGTCTACCGGCGCCTGCTCGGCTACGCCCGCCCCTACTGGCGGCCCTTTTCCGTCTCGATCTTGGGGATGCTCATCTACGCGGCCACCGAGCCGATCTTCGCCGCTATGATGCAACCCCTGTTGGACGGCAGCTTCGTGGACCGCAATCCGGATGTGGTGCGCACCATGCCGGTGCTCTTGGTGGTCCTGTTCGTCGTCCGGGGTAGCGCCGGGTTCGTGAACACCTACTTCCTCAAATGGGTGGGGCGGCGGGTGGTGGCGGACCTGCGCCGGGAGATGTTCGAGCACCTGATGCGCACCCCTACCCGCTATTACGATCGTCACAGCTCCGGTCAGATCCTGTCCAAGTTCACCTACAACGTGGAGAACGTCGCCCAGGCCACCACCACGGCCTTGACCACCCTGGTGCGCGATGGGTTCACCGTCATGGGCCTGATCGCCTATATGCTGTACATCAATGCTTCCTTGTCGGCGATCTTCCTGCTGACGGGGCCCGCCATGGCGGGGGCGGTGAAGTACGCCTCCAAGCGCTTTCGCCGTCACAGCCAACGCATCCAGGACCGGGTGGGTGAGTTGACCCATGCCGTCCAGGAGGCCATCGACGCCCAGCGGGTGGTCAAGGCCTTCGGCGGACAGGCCCAAGAGCGGACCCGCTTCGGCCATGTCAACGAAAAGACCCGCTCCTTGCAGATGAAGATGATCGCTACCGAGGCGGCCAGCGTTCCTCTGGTGCAGCTCATCTCGGCCCTGGCGATCGCCGTGATCGTCTACCTGTCCACCATGCAGGGGCTGCAGGAGGGTATCTCGGTGGGGACCTTCATGTCCTTCGTGGTGGCCATGGGACTGCTGTTGCCGCCGGTCAAACGCCTGACCTCGGTCAATGCCCATCTGCAGCGGGGTATCATCGCCGCCGAGAGTCTGTTCGAGCTCCTGGATACCCAGACCGAAAGCGACACCGGCACCCGCACCCTGGGCCGCGCCGCAGGCAGGGTGGAGTATCGGGGGGTAGGCCATGTCTACGACCCGGACCAGGGGCCCGTGCTCGAGGACGTGACCCTCACCATCGAGCCGGGAGAGGCGGTCGCCTTCGTAGGGCGTTCCGGCAGCGGCAAGACCACCCTGGTCAGCCTCTTGCCACGTTTCTATGACGCGACCTGCGGGCGGATCCTCATCGATGGCCTGGAGGTGCGGGAGCTAACCCTGAAGAGTCTGCGCGACCAGATCTCCCTGGTGACCCAGGATGTGGTCCTGTTCAACGACTCGGTGGCGAACAATATCGCCTATGGCCGTCCGGGGCAGGTGGACCTGCGGGATATCGAGCAGGTGGCCCACGCGGCCCATGCCCTGGACTTCATCCGTGCGCTCCCCCGCGGCTTCGAGACCCCCATCGGCGACCGGGGGGTGCTGCTCTCCGGCGGGCAGCGCCAGCGCATCGCCATCGCGCGGGCCATGCTCAAGGACGCCCCCATCCTGATTCTGGACGAGGCCACCTCCGCGCTGGACACCGAGTCGGAGCGCCATATCCAGGCCGCCCTACTGGAGCTGATGCAGCACCGCACCACCCTGGTCATCGCCCATCGGCTCTCCACCATCGAGCATACGGATCGAATCCTGGTCATGGATCAGGGACGCATCGTGGAGCAGGGTCGGCACCTGGACCTGCTGGCGCGGGGGGGATCCTACACGAGGCTGCACCGGATGCAGTTCCATACGGGTCCGGCGGCCGCATGAACGGATCGGCGAGCCGGATCATGATGACCCGTCTTGCTGGGGCGGTTTGGTACAACGGCCACCCGCTCTCCTCCGCCTTGCTGCCCTTGAGCTGGCTCTATTGCGGCGGCGTCAGGTTGCGGCGTCTGGCCTATCGGCGGGGATGGTTGCACAGCCGTCGCCTGCCGGTCCCCGTGATCGTGGTAGGTAATCTCACCGTCGGCGGTACCGGCAAGACCCCCCTGGTGTTGGGGGTAACCGATTTATTGCGCCGCCGGGGTTACCGGCCCGGTATCCTGATCCGAGGCTACAGCGGTAGCGGGACCCGGTGGCCCCGGTTGGTGACCGGGGACGATGATCCTTTCCAGGTGGGAGACGAGTCGGTCCTGCTGGCACGGCGCAGCGGTTGCCCCGTCGTCGCGGGGGCCGATCGGGTCGCGGCCGGCGAGCTGCTTCTGGCTAACTGTGAATGCGATATGATTGTGAGCGACGATGGGCTCCAGCACTATGGCCTGCGGCGAGATCTGGAGATCCTGGTGATCGATGCCTCCCGCCGGTTCGGCAATGGGCGCTGTCTGCCTGCCGGACCCCTGCGTGAGCCCGCGGCCCGGGGTCGCGCAGCGGACCTGACCCTATGCAATGGTAGTCCTTGTCCAGGTGGGCAGGTGATGCGCCTGGCTCCCGGACCGCTGGTCAATCTCGCTGACCGGGAGATCACGCGGGATCTGGGGGAGTTGCGTGGGCAACGGGTCACGGCGGTCGCGGGGATCGGCAATCCCGACCGCTTCTTCGCGCACTTGCGCCGCCGGGGACTGCATGTGAACGAGCGGCCCTATCCGGATCATCACCCGTTCCGCCGTGAGGACGCGGCATCCTGGCCCCCGGGGCCGGTGGTCATGACGGAGAAGGACGCGGTCAAGTGCACCGGGTTTGCGCGCCCGGATTTCTGGTATCTGCCGGTGGCGTCGCGGCTCCCCAGCGGGTTCGAACAGCTGCTGTTGGAAAAACTGAAGGGTATCGGCAATGGATAAAAGACTCCTGGACATCCTGCGGTGTCCCGTGTGCAAAGGCGTCCTCTACTATGACAAGACGGCCGCGGAGCTCATCTGCCGGGGCGATCGCCTGGCCTACCCGATCCGGGACGATATTCCCGTGATGCTGGAAGAGGAGGCACGGACGCTGGGTCCCGAAGAAGAGGTCCCCGCGGCATGAGCGGATAAAAGACTTTTTGAACCGCAAAGACGCAAAGGAATTATGGTTCAAACACTCTTCATCTATCCGCAGATTACACAGATTTTCGCAGATTGTTTCTATTTTTCATCTGCGAAAATCCGTGTAATCTGTGGATAAGAAAGAGGTTGGAATGCTGAGTCCTCTGCGGTTCGGTTACTATCGGTTTGCAGGTTGGGCAAAGCCCGTAGGATGCGGTGAGTGAAACGAACCGCATCGATCAGCTATCGGTAGTGGTTAAGGTTTAAATGGAAACATCGCCACCCGCAGTGGGTTGGGCACGCCACACGCAGCACCCCCTCTCCCTCCGGGAAAGGGCTGGGGAGAGGGGATCGAATAAAAGAGACGTAATGAGATACATGGCTCAACTGGATCTGCACAATAACATACAGGGACCTTGAAAAATCCCATCCTGGGGATTCTTTGCGGTGTCCTGGAGAGGGTTTTTTGCTCTCGACGCAGCCTTTTATAAACGCCTTAAAACGACTTTTTTGTAACCTTGGGGACTTACATAATTTCTACCATTCATACACAATCAAGGCATTATAATTTCCTCGTTTGATAGAGGATTTCACCATGTTCAGCATGACCCTGGAACAGCTTTGCGCCATGACCAGCGCCGGCGGCGTGAAGGACATCACTGTGAAGGGACAAGGGGGCGGCTTCTTCGTGGAAATCGCCACCCGGAGCGGACAGGACGCTGTTTTGTCGAAGACTGGGAGTACCGAGCCGCGCCGCTTCGGCAATCCCATCGCCGCATTGAACGTGCTGCGCGACGTAGGCATCACAGTCGGTCAGTTCGACGCCAGCGAATGGGACCCGGCTGAGAAGGAAGAAACCGCCGGCAATCGGGGTCGCGCCGAGGCGATGCGTGAGGCCCACAAAGCCGCCGCTTATAACGAGTGGCTGGCTGCTCAAATTCAGGAAGCCATCGACGACCCGCGGCCAAGCATTCCGCATGCTGAGGTCATGGCCGAAATGGATGCCGAGATTGCCGCCATGACCGGCAGGAAGCGCATTGTTCACGCCGCGGACAAAGCGTGACGGCGAAGGCTTACCGCATTGAGTGGCGACCAACAGCCCGCAATGACTTGCGCACCATCGTCCGCTACATCGGGAAGGATAACCCGGTGCACGCCGGAAACTTCGGGCAGGAAATACGCGACCAGACCAAACTCCTCGCGCAGCATCCCGAGCTCGGGCGTACTGGCCGACCAGGCTCGTCGGCCGATGTGCGCGAGCTGGTCGCGCATCCGAATTACATCGTTTTTTACCGGGTGTTGGTCGAGGCCCGCACCGTGCAGATTTTGACAGTGAAACACGCGGCGCAACAAACGCCGTAACCGGGTGACAGGTTGGTTGAGTATAGGAAAAGCAAAGATGTCAGGTATGCTGCGCTTTGCCCAACCTCCGGTTGGTTATCTACAAGGGCTGCCTTTACGGAAAATCTTCGTGCCTTTGCGGTTCAACTCACCAGGGCGGCTAGCAATACTTCTGTTTTCATTTTCGACAGCTCTTTGGTCGAGCGATAACCTATCCTTATGATCCAACCATTTTTCACCACCTGTCACGGTCTCCTTTACGAAGGTGATTGCTTGAAAATCCTTGGCCGCATGAGATCCGAGTCTATTGATACCATATTTGCCGATCCCCCGTTTAATATAGGAAAAGACTATAAAAACGGTTACACCGACAAGGTTTCCAAGACCGAATACATTGAATGGTGTCGAGAATGGATTCTGGAGTGTTGCCGAGTCTTGAAGGGAGGAGGTACATTTTTCCTCTATGCTATGCCTGAGCTGGCCGTGCAGTTTGCGCCGATCATGGGCGAACACCTCGATTTCAGGCATTGGATAGCCCTGACCATGAAAGGAACCTACCCGCGCGGAAATAAACTCTATCCTGCTCACTATGCCCTATTGTATTATACAAGAGGTAAGCCCCGTGTGTTCAATAAGCTCCGATTACCGATTCCGACTTGCCGCCATTGTGGCAAGGAAATTAGAGACTACGGCGGACACCGTAGCAAAATGAATCCTGAAGGTGTGAACCTCACGGATTTTTGGGAAGATACCTCACCGAACCGCCACAAGAAGTTCAAGGTTCGTCCCGGCGTCAATGAATTGAAGTTGGTTATCCCGGAACGCGCCATTTTGATTTCTACCAATCCTGGAGATATTATTTTAGATCCCTTCGGAGGCGGTGGATCCACCTATCAGGCAGCAGAAATACATCACAGAAACTGGATTGGCGTAGAGCTTTATGATTCGGAGCACATTCGTAAACGACTCGAAGAAGGTTACATGTTTTCTGCAAATCAGGAACCTGGTTTTAATTACAAGGCTTTGTTTACCCATGAAGATAAGCAAGATTCGATGGTTTTTCTAAAGAGGCAATCCCCAAAAAGGTTACAAACAAAGGCAAGGGCTGAACAAGTGGCTCTTCGATTTTCCGGTTTGAACCCAAATCCATGGCCGGAATCGATTTCAAAGTAGTTATCCCGGCCCGCTATGGCGCCAGCCGGCTTCCCGGCAAGCCGCTGCTCGAGATCGCCGGGGTGCCGCTGATTCGACACGTCTATGAACGGGCCAGAGAGTGTACCGCCAACCAGATTGTGATCGCCACGGACGATGTGCGCATCGCCGAGGTCTGTACCGCGTTCGGCGCCGATGTGGCCCTGACCAGGAGCGATCACCACAGTGGTACGGACCGCATTGCCGAGGTCGCTGCGACCCGTGGCTGGCCGCGGGACAGCATCCTGGTTAACCTCCAGGGCGACGAGCCCTGTATGCCGCCGGCCCTCATCGACCAGGTGGCGCGCGACCTGGCAGGCCACGGCTCGACCGGCATGGCAACCCTTGCCTATCCGATCCACGCTGCACAGACCCTCTTCGATCCGCACACGGTCAAGGTGGTCACGGATGCGGATGGTTACGCGCTCTACTTCTCGCGTGCCCCCATCCCCTGGCATCGGGACGAGTCCCTCGGGGCGCACGAACCCTTGCCCCAGGGCGTTCGATTCCTGCGCCACATTGGCCTGTATGCCTACCGACTCGCCTTTCTCATGCGCTTTGTCAGCTGGCAGCCCGCCCCCTTGGAGCTGGCCGAATCCCTGGAACAGCTGCGGGTACTCTGGCACGGCGAGGCGATCCACGTGACCCAGGCCCTCGAGGAGCCGGGCCCAGGCGTCGATACCCTGGAAGATATGGAGCGGGTGATCCGATGTTTAGAGACAGCCCCTTCAATCCGCCCACAGCAGCGATAGATCGAATACGATGGCGTCGAACGGTGGGAGCGAAACCCGATCTTGGCCGTTCAAGGTGGTGAGCAAGCGCCACCTTCCCGCATCACTCTCAAGGGCCTCCAAGGTGTGCAATTGGGGATCGATGAGCCAGACGTGGTTCACGCCGTATTCCGCATAGATCGGCAGTTTCTCGACCCGATCGCCTGCGGCCGTTCCGGGGGACAGGATTTCACAGACCCAGTCCGGGACCAGCTCGAACCAGGCGGTTTCCGGTAGGGCCGGCAGGCGGGTCCGACGCCAGCCCGCCAGATCCGGGACCAGGACATGGGGCCCGAGATGCAGCTCGGGCTCGTCCAGAATCCACCACCCTCCCGGCCCACCATGGCCCTTGTCGAAAGGGCCATCGAGCGCTCCACCGAGCGACGAGCTCGCTCGCAAGTGCCTCGGAGCCGGTCGCGGATGGGTGACTAAACGGCCGTTGACGATCTCGGCAACCAAACGCACCGGAACCCGTAGCAGATCCTCATAAGTCGCTTGGTGTTCGGCGGGTTCGGCCATGGTTATATACTTCCACACGGAACAATCTGCGCATTTCACTCCCTCTGCCTCCGGGAGGGTGTCTAAAAACCAACCCATTGATTTTCGGCTGGCTCCCCACGCTCCAGCGTGGGAGCAGATCCCGACGCTCCAGCGTCGATTAAGCGCCTCGG